>JALHUP010000384.1 GCA_022866585.1 Candidatus Zixiibacteriota bacterium
GGTATGTGAAAAAAGCTCCCTTAAGGCATCCTCCTTAGTTTTGGTGTGATAGGTTTTCATTAGGTCTTCTTTCTCTATGACCGCAAGAGCCACCGATCGGGACTTGAGAATAGCCGCAATCACATCCGATGGGCTGACCATGAGGGGCAAGGACATGGAGGTTCCAAATTCTGAAATTCCCCCCGCCAGGGAAGATACCAAGCCTAACCCCAGCTTTTCCCTCTGGGGAGGAAGGATGGTGGTGTTGGCGCTATACCAGCTTGGCAAAAATAGAGAAAGGATTGCCACCGCCACACATACTCCCAGAAAATTCAGAAGTATGAATCTGCGATAACCAACTATAACGGATAAGTAGCTATAAAGGCTTATCTTCTCTTTTTCTGGTTCATCCTTAATCGCGCTATCCTGCTCCATTTTCTATCCTCAAGCTTGTCCGTTTTTATTTTGCTTCTTTTATCACAACAAATGCGCATGCATTCGTCTGAGTTGGAAACTGACTATTTCGTGGCCTGTTGAACCACCAGGTAGATGGTAGCTAAGTTTCCTAAAACGATCATGGTGTCTTTAAAAAATCCCCAATAGTCTCGCTCTGGTTTCTCCGGAATCAGAATGGTATCACCGGGATCGATCTTGCGAGATTTAGAGGGACGCAACCTTTCTCCGGTTAAGCCCTTAACAATCTGGATCTTGCTTTTGCTTGCCCTCCAGGAGAATCCGCCCGCCCTTTTTATGTAATACTTATAGTTCTCACCAGATTGGTAGGGAACCAATCCCGGTTTTACTACGCATCCGGAGACGTTTACCAGCATGTTTTTGGGTGGGATATTAATATAGTCTCCGCTTTTCAGGGCAATATCATATTCGCTTCGTCCTTGGAGAAAAAGCTTCTCGAAGTTCACCCCCACCCTCCCCGGCCTTTCCCTGGTTCTCATTTTGAAGTAGTTGTATTCCGATTTGGTCATGTCTGCTACTGGAATGCTTTTCAATCTCTCAAATTCCGGGTCAACTACGTTATATACTCTGATCATTTCCGCTTCAGCCAGAGAGGCATCTGGGGTAAATCCTCCTGTTTTAGCGATAACCTCAGACAATTTGGTTTGATCCTCTTTAATCTCATACACTCCCGGGTAGAGCACCTCACCTCCTATGGTTACCTGATCTTTCTTATGAAATTTAGGAATGGTTCTGATAAACACTCGATCGTCCGGCATTAAGGCTAGGTTATTTGAGGGATTGTTGCCAGATATCAAACCTTGTAAGTCAATGGAGATAGTCCGGGTGGTGTGTTGATCGGGATTAAACCTGATTAGATCTGCTCGAAGAAATTCGACGTCCATAGTCAATCCATAGGCCAGATTTATCAAATCCAGAAGGCTATCTTCTGCAGTATACTCGAATTCACCAGGAGATTTCACTGCCCCATATATTCCGCAGGTATTGACATTTAGTTCTCTTACCGGGACAAAGATCAGATCCCCTCCCAAAACATATGGATTTCTGATTCTATCTCCGATTCTCCAAAACCTGAAAACATCTGCTTTTGACAAGGTCCCATCAGAGTGGGTAACCATAATGTTCCTGAGGGAGGAATTTTCCAGAAAGCCTCCCGCCAGTGCAATCACCTCAGAAATCCGGGTATTGGCAAAGACCGAGTAAATCCCAGGGGCTCTCACCACTCCCGCCACAGTCACCTTAAATCTTCTTAATCCTACCAGGGTGACGGTCACCCTCACATTTTTGTAAGATGTCATGATCGCTTCTTGGATTATTTTTTTGGCTTCTCTTAGGCTCTTCCCACTTATCTCCACGCTTCCCACCCGTGGGATTAGAAGATTACCTTCCGGGGTAATCTGTAATTGGCAGCTATAATTGACTTCGCCCCAAAGATCAATGGATAGCACATCCCCAGCTCCTACCACGTACTCTTCCGGGTCAATGTTTTTCTCCAAAATCTGCGTTTCCCCAACCGGAGCGGAAACCGGGGGCAAAGCTTTCTCCCCTTCTGTCCTCTGTGCATACAAAACGTCCCCAGAGATATCCAGATAAGATGTCAATCCATTACACAACAGAAACTGAAAAAGTATGATCCCACTGAACAAAAATGCTTTTCTCAAACTCAATCCTCCATTTGTGGTAAGATGACGTTAATTCAAATCAAAGACTCGTAAAAGACTCCTCTCTACTCTTTTAAAAAAAGCTCCTCCTGTTTTAAAGAATTCGGTAGCGTGAATATTTCGGGTTGCTGGTTTTTCGCTTTTCACTGATATGACTTATTAACCTCTAATCTTTTTATGTTTACTTATGGGTATAGGTTAGGTTGTTTGATGCGAAGCATTCACCCCAACAAACAAAAGGTAAAGATGTCCTTGATTAAAGTTCTCCCAACTCGTTGGAAGGTGACGATGTTCATAGTGAGTCTCGAATGGTGAGGTTCGATATAAGCACGGATGTCTAGATGGACACGTCCGTCGACCCCTCTGGGCTTCAATATCGATGCCAAGCACCCACATACGAATGATTGTAGAAAGTTAATATTCAAGGTAAAAAAGCGAAACCCAATAGCCGTTTTGCGGCATTCTTTAGCAAAATTTAAAAAAGCCGAGCGTTTCATGGGGCGTAAACTCCATCCTAACCCGGCACTTCGACCTTTCGCTAAGCTAAGGCGATGAATAAAGTCACACCGAACAGTTTTTAAAAAATCAGCCATTCTAAAAACAATGAAAATTGATACAGAACCTGTTCCAAGCAATCCGGATGATTCTTAACTTATCTCAAGACACAGAATTCGTGCGCACAAACCTTTACCCTCTTGGTCTTATAACCTCCTCCTTTAAAAATAGCGGATACCTTAAAATCCTTACAAAACCATGTTTTTCTGATTTATTTCAACAACATAAAATAATAGTATACCCAAGTCTCCCCCTTCTGTCAAGAAAAAAATCAGAATTGTCAACGCAAATCAAAAATGTCAGGTTTTTTGCAAATTTAAAATGTCAGTAATTCATGGTTACTAACTCTGTTTCTTTTTGTTCAATAACACAACTGAAGGATTTGATCTTTTCCTTTGATATGGGTTTATGTTTTAGTTTTTTGCCTTGATAGAAGATGTTAATGGAACCATCCAGATACTCATGTACCTCCACCTTAGCTTTGAAAAAGCTTAACCGGTATTCATTGGGAAGGATCTGAAAAGTCTTTCCCCGGTAACTTATTGTATTATCCCCAGCTACCGTCCTCTCCTCTTTTAAACAGAAGACATCCTTTAAGCTTAAGCCTTTTGGTAAGGGCCTATAGGCAGAACCAGGCTCTTTGACGGTTCGGGAGAACATCTGATTATGTTTAGGCATAAACTTCTCCCATAGATAACGGTTGGCTTCCTCTAAGGTGGAGATGTTGTGTAAACGGAGCTCCGAACAGAGCCGATCCTGGAATACCCCAAACTTCCTCTCTATCCTCCCCTTAGCCTGGGGAGAGTAAGCATAGATTATCCTTGCTCCCAACTCCTCTAAAGCTCTGGCAAATTGGGTGGAAGGATATTCTCCTTTAAGTTGATACTCCATACTTTGGTGGCGGGTGGTTTTAAAGTTAGAGCCACAATCCACATACACACTCAAAGGTATACCTCTCCTCCTGACAATACCCCAGAATACCTCCATAATCTGACTTACCCCATCGGTCAGCACAAATTTCGCCCATGCCACCTTGCTAGTAGCGTCATCTACACCCCCAATCAAATAAAGCTTAGGACCTCTCCCTTCCAGCCAATCGTGATCCGAAGTGTCAAATTGAACCATCTGACCCTCTCTGGAGCAAGGTTCTCTCCACTGCCGGTGTTGGGGATGTCTTCTTTGCTTGGTATAAGAGCCTTTCTCTAATAAAATCTGCCTAACCGATTCCCGGCTAACCTTTATCCCTTCCTCCTCATTCAAAAACTCCGTCATGTGGGTCAGGTTAAAACCTCTATATTTCGTCCTATAAAGATGATCTATCTTATCACAGATCTTATCCGTAAGCCAAAGAGATGTTTTCTTACCTTTCCTCTTGTGGATCACTCCTCCTGCCCCCTCCCTCTCAACTCGCGCCTTTATCCGATATACCTGACGCTCGCTTAACCCCAATATCTCCGCTGCTTCTCCTACCTTAAGATATCCCCCGTTTACCTCTGATATTACTTTATACCTCTCCGCTTCTTTCATAGTCAGGTTTAACACTCTCTTCACCTCCTCTTTTTTAGGAGGTGATTATAACCTGACATTTTCTATTTGCAAACTACTGACATTATTATATTGCGAAGACAGAAAAAAATCAGAATTTGTTGGGAAACGGAAGGAAAATGGTATCCCCCTGTTGGTTTATGGAAGAAATGGGAAAAAGGAGGTAGAGGATTGGTGGAAAAGATGGAGGCCTAAGATTGAGGGCAGATGAGAAAGTTTTTCTCTTTTGAGATAAAAAAACAATGGACATCTCCTCTTGAGTGGGGTTTAATTCATCTGAACAAAAAGCAGACCCCAGAGGAGGGGAAGATGTCTCCGGTTAAATATTACACAATTATGAGAAAAAGTAAAGACCCCAGATGGATCAGGTATGAGATGGTCAGATATGCTAAGGAGGAAGGAGTTAAACCTGCGGCGAGGGTTTTTAGCATCTGCATTTCTCCTTTTCGAGCTACTCTGCACCTTAATCTTAGCAACACCATCCCTTGTAACTCAAAATACTACAAGACGTTAAGAACTCATTCTCTTATTTGACAAATTTTCGAACAAAATGCAAAAAGGACTTACCTGAAGGGCGAGTTGAAAAACCCAAAGGAGCGTCATTGCGGGTCCCGATGAAATCGGGACGAAGCAATCTCGCTTTCATATAAATCGATGGGTTAGAGATTGCTTCGTCCCCTACGGGTCCTCGCAATGACATTAATGGGGTTTTTCAACAATCCCAAAGGTGAACACTCCAAATTCTACTAAGCCAGCAACTTCTTTAGAAGCCTGTGTAAGAAGACAAATGGCAAAGAATAATACCCCTCCCGTTTCGGGATAGACCACACAAGTGTCCCCA
>JALHUP010000056.1 GCA_022866585.1 Candidatus Zixiibacteriota bacterium
AAATCCTAATTTCGTAGTGGATGGCTACCATTTTGCTGGACCGTCCCCATGTATTGATGCGGGAAACAATAATGCACCAACTTTGCCCCCAACTGATTTTGATGGAAATCCAAGAGTAGCGGATGGAGACATGGATGATTCATTCTTTGTCGATATGGGCGCCTATGAGTATCAACCTGAGGGTTCTGGTGGTTTTGCCAAGATTGTCGGCGGGGATGGAAGAGATACCGGAACGAAGTCCTCTTTGAGTGTTCCCGATAAGTTCTCCCTCTTGCAAAACTATCCCAATCCCTTCAATCCCGCCACGGTTGTTAAGTTTGAGATTGTCCAGCCTGCAAAGGTGAGTTTGAAAATCTACAACATCCTGGGGCAATCGGTGAAGGTATTAGTAGATGAAGAAAAAGTGGCAGGAACTTATACCACATATTGGGACGGCAAGGACCAAAATGGGCAAGCTGTCTCCAGTGGAATTTATTTCTACAAGCTTGATACCGGCAATTTTACTGAGGTGAAAAAGATGATTCTGATCAAATAGAAATAGATAAGCATTAGATGTAGGTCAAGCATCCCCCATTCTTGGGGGGGTGCTTGACAATAAAAAAATATCAACTCCAGGTTTTCCTCTTCTTATCAATCCTCAGAAATTAAGGAATTAATCAAAAATTTCAAAAAGGCTTTACATCTCTTAGATTCCATCGTATAATATTAAAATTTAGGTAGCACTTGTGGATATGAAAAAATTATTACCTTTGATTTTATTCTTTCTCTTTTCCTCCTCCCTGGTCTTGGGGCAGGAGGTGGAAAAATATCTTCAGGGTTTGAAGGTCGCCGATGAGCTGATCAGCGCGGGGAAAGCCACGGAGGCTGTAAAATTATTGGAGGAGCTTAGAGACATCCATGGGGATGACCCCCCGCTAATCGATCTTTTGAAAAGAGCATATCTGTCCACCAAATCTTATGATCAGGTGGAAAAACTGATTCGGAATGACTTGGCCAAAAACCCTCGAGATTGGCGACTTTACTGCGAATTGGCGGATCTCCAACTCAAAGCCCAAAATGAACAAGAAGCTCGACAAAATCTGAAGAAAGCGATGGAGCTGGCTCCGAATGAGGAAATGACCTACCGGGAGGTGGCATACGTCTATTTTCGAAATGGTTTGACCTCCGATGCGATGGATACCTATAAGTTAGCCAGACTCCGTCTAAAAAACCCTCGTCTCTTCAGCCTGGATCTGGCGGGACTTTATGAAGCGTTAACAGATTACAAACAAGCGGTGGATGAGTATTTTCTGTATATGGGAGACGACTCCACCAAATTCGATCTGGTTGAAGACCGAATCAACAGATTGATACAAACTGAGGAAAACCTGGATGGAATCCAGTTAGCACTGGAAGACAGGATAAGAAATAACCCGCAGGACAAATATTCTCACAAACTCTATGGCGATTTACTTTTCAGAAGAGGAAATTTGGAGGTTGCTTTTGAAACTTATAAAACCGTGGACTCGCTCTTCCGAGGGAAAGGAAGGTTCATCTTAAGCTTTGCTCAAAAGTGCCAGACCAACAGATTCTTTAACCAAGCCATTAAGGCCTGCCAATTTCTTTTATCTGGCTCGCCCTCAAAAGAATTGGTGGTTCCAGCCAGGTTTTCCATTGCCCATTCCTATGAGGGGTTGGAAAGATATGAAGATGCCATCTCCACGTATCAGGAGACAATTGACGAATGCCAGAAAGAGGCGGGATTTAGGTTCGCATCCGAGGTGGCTCAATCTTATTATCAGATCGGAGAGATCCAGCTTTTTCATCTAAAAAAGCCGGATGGGGCTTTCCTCTCTTACCAGCAGGTGATCTCAAATTATCCTAAGTCGGATAGATTTGCTGATGCCTTGGTGAGACGGGGCGATTGTCTGATGATAAAAGGAAATCTGGACAGTGCCGCACTCCTATTTGAAAATGCTTTGAATGATCCGAAAGCCTCCTCCAAAGAGGAGGAGATAAGATTCAAATTAACTGAAATAGACTTCTACCAAGGAGACTTCGAGAAGGCTTTGGAAGGATACAACCGAGAGGTCTCTGATTTTCCAAAAGGGCTGTATGTCAACAACAGCTTGGAGAGGATTGTAATAATCAGCGAGAATCAAAGTCTGGACAGGTATCTTCTTTCCGTTTTTGCCCAAGCTTTGCTGGAAGAGCTTCAAGGCCAGCTTGATTCTGCCACCTCGAAGTTGGAAAAGATAATTTCTGCTAAAAGCGCAACCCTGTCCGATAAAGCCCAATTTGAGAAAGCTGAAATTTATCGCAAAGAGAAGAAGTTTTCTTCATCCCTGGATGCCTTGCGGGAGTTGATTGAAAAATACCCGCAAAGTTTTTATTGCGCCAAGGCACAGAAGTTGATCGGGGACATCTTTTGTTACGACCTCGAGGATAAACCTAAAGCTATTCAAGCTTACGAAAAAGTGTTGAAAGATTACGGCCGCTCCCTTTTTGTGGACGAAGTCAGAGAGAAATTAAAAGAGCTCAAAAAGGGTTCATTGTAGAGGATCGTTTCAATTCGCAATCTCCGGTGGGCTCTTGGCGAAAAGCCAATACCTTCCCCTACTGCAGATTTAGCTCCGTTTTTGTCAAACTTCCACTTTTGTCTTCTGGGGCGGACGCTCCGTCGGGGACAAATTTTTTATTTGTTGCTCCAACTCATCGATCCTTTTCAAGTAGGATTCGGTTTGTCCGATCCTTTTTTTGGTGCTGATTCGGACCAACAAACCTAAGGAGACCAGCATAAAAAGAACGGAATTGATGGTCCTAAAGATATCGTTTTGAGTGAAGATATTATCCAGAAAAGCGGTGACCCCTAAAAACAGAAGAACAGAACACCAGATCAACATAACCCCTCCTTTGTGGTTTAAGCCTCCTGACTATTTTATTTTCGGTTCATTTTCGATTTACTTTAGTTTTGCGTCAAAAATCTGATTTTTTCCTTGTCAAAAAGTGTATGATGCGAAGCATTTATACGAATTTGTATTTGGTATCTACAACGGAATCAGCTTTTTGAATTGACAGAACCTTAAGTTTGGCTATATTATGAAAACATTTCTTAAGGAATGTTTAAGGGATCTTTGGAGGAAATGTCTGGAGAGGAAAATTCGTATGAATGCTCCGCAACTGGAGTGTCCGTCTTTAGACGGACATCAGGAATTGTAGGCTCCTAGAAAAAGCAATGGGGTGATCTTGGCACTCCAGATAAATTTTCTCGAAATCTACTTTTTTAAAAGATCACTCATCAATTTAAAAACTGATTGGGTGGAGGATCAAAGTGAGAGAAAAACTGACGGTTTGGTATGAGGAACAAGACAAAATTTCTTTGTTTCTATCTCTTTTTGTTTTTCTGGTAAGTTTCATGGTTTATTTAAAAACCATGGCTCCCACCGTCTCCTTTTGGGATTGCGGGGAGTTTGTCGCTTGCTCTTATATCGTGGGAATTCCGCATCCTCCTGGAACGCCGCTTTTTGTCTTAATAGGTCGGGTCTTCACTCTAATTCCCCTATTCGATCAGATAGCGGCCAGGGTCAATTTCATTTCGGTTCTGACTTCAGCCCTTACTGTCTGGTTATGTTATTTGTTGATCGTCAAATTGGTAAACTATTGGCAAAAGGAAGATCAAAGTCTTTGGATCAGGATAGGAAAATATTTGGGTGGGGTGGTAGGTAGCTTATTCTTAGCTTTTTCCAATACCTTCTGGTCCAATGCAGTGGAGGCGGAGGTTTATGGGGCTTCCATGCTTTTGATGCTTCTGATTTTTTATTTGGGACTTATGTGGATGGACAAAAGAGGCACTCCTAAAGGGGATAGGCTTTTGATCTTGATCTCTTATGTGGGGCTTTTGTCCACCGGGATTCATATGACCGTCTTTATGATCATGCCGGCTATATTTTTGTTGTTGGTTTTAGTGGACAGAGAGAAGCTTTTAGACTGGCGGTTCTGGATCACCGGTTTGGTTTTGGCTTTGGTGATGCATAGTCTAACCCCATTTTTGGTCTTCATGGGAGGGTGGCTTTTTTTGACTTTCATTCTGATGCAGGTTTCCAACAGAAAGAAGGCTTGGACGCTCTCTTTTTTGATAATATTCTTTGGGATGATTGGCTATTCGACTCAACTTTTCATTCCAATAAGATCTTCTTTAGAACCAGCCATAGATGAGAATAATCCTTCCGATTGGCACAGCTTCAAGGCTTTTTTGGAACGGAAACAGTACGGTGAAGAGAGCATGATTGCTCGGATGTTTTACCGTCGGGGAACCTGGGCCAGTCAGTTTGGCGCCAAGGAGAGGATGGGATTCTGGGGATTTTTCCGGGAGCAATTCATGGACAAAAAGCTCTGGTTTATCCCCATCTTTTTAGGACTTTTTGGCATCTGGGAACAGATCCGGAAAAGAAAAAGAGAAGGGACGGTTCTTCTGTTTCTGATTTTAGCCGGCACCGTAGGGTTGATCTTATATATGAACTTTGCAGACGGCACCAAACCCGATTCTTTGACCGGAGAGATCATCCGTCTGGAGGTAAGGGATAGGGATTATTTTTTCACTCCCGGCTTCATGTTCTTTGCTCTATTAATGGGATTGGGAGTATCGGCTCTGATAAGGAACTTAAGCAACCTATTAAGGAGAAAACACATTCCCTCTCTTCTCCCCTTGACCGTCTTGACGGCGCTTTTACTTCTCTTACCTTTCTGTGCTTTAAAGAAAAATTATCACAAAAATAATCGCACTGGAAATTGGATTCCATGGGATTATGCCTATAATCTCTTAATCGGCTGTGACAAAGATGGTATATTGGTCACAAACGGAGACAATGATACCTTCCCTTTGTGGTTTCTGCAAAATGTGGAGAAGATAAGACAGGATGTGCGGGTGATATGTTTAAGTCTGCTTAATGCGGATTGGTATATCTTACAGCGGAAAGATATTTGGAAAGTTCCCATAGATTTATCTTATGAACAGATCAAATACAAAGATTACAAATTGCCTGACGGAAAAACCGTGCCCCGCCCCCAAGAACCCTTCTACGATCCCATCCGAAAGGAAAAAGCATTTCTTTTTCCTTACTATGATCGAACAAAAAAAAAGATGATAAGGGTTCAGGATATGATGATCCAAAACATCCTCCTGGCAAATAACTGGAAATATCCTTTCTATTTCTCCAGCACCGTCCCTCCGGATAGCAGGGTGGGTTTGGATAAACACTTGAGAAGAGAAGGACTCATCAGTCTGGTCGTGCCGGAGGAGGGGGATCGAATGATAGATGTGGATAAATACCATAAGAATCTGTTTGAGGTTTACAGGTATCGGGGTTTGAACGACATTAACGTTTATAAAGATGAAAATACTGTGGGCTTGTCGATGAGCCTTCCTGAGAACTTTATCGATCTGGCCCTGTATTATCGTGATCAGAAACAGATGGAGCAAACAAAGGTTGTGCTCAGAAAAGCTATCGAAATCTCTCCGGATTATTACCGGCCTTATATGCTTCTATATAAATTCCTAAAAGACGAAGGCAAAACAGAAGAAAGCGACAGAATCCTTAAAGCCTGTGAAGACCGTTCAAAGCTCTTGGTGGAGAGATATCCGGAAATACTTTATTATCATCAATTTCTGGGATTGGTCTATCAGACTGAGGGCAAATCAGAGGAGGCGGTGAGAGCTTTCAAGGAGGCTTTACAGATGAGTCACTCTGACAGAATAAGTTTCCAGATCTTAGGGCAGATTTTGGCTTCTTCCAAAAAATATAAGGAGCTGGTGGAGGTTTTAGAAAGATGGATCAAATACAACCCCGATGACCAACAAGCTTTACAAATGCTTGAGTATTATAAAAAGTCACAATGAGCTCGGTTTCGTAATCGAAATCTACTTTCCACAAAAAAAGTT
>JALHUP010000385.1 GCA_022866585.1 Candidatus Zixiibacteriota bacterium
AGTCTTATGGTGGAAAGACCTAAATCGACCAGAATCTGAGCACCGATGCCATAGTCCCTTAAGTCGGGATCAAAGCCCAATTCGAGGTTGGCTTCCACTGTGTCCTTACCTCTATCTTGAAGTTCATAAGCCACGATTTTATTAGCCAGACCGATTCCTCTCCCCTCCTGTCGCATATACAAAAAGACTCCTAATCCTTCTTTTTCGATCATATTAAGGGCTTCTGCTAATTGGTCTCCGCAATCGCAGCGGGATGAACCGAACACATCGCCAGTCAGACATTGGGAATGAACCCTGACCAATACGTTTTCCCTTCCTTTTACTTCGCCTTTTTCCAAAGCCAGGTGATGGTGCTCATCGATTGTGCTTCTATATAGGTGGAGCTTGAACTGCCCGAACTTAGTGGGGAAGTTCACCGTCACCATTCTTTGAACCAATTTCTCCTTTCTTCTTCTATATTCTATCAGATCTTTTACGGTGATGATTTTCAAATCGAACCTCTTTGCCATTTCCAAAAGTTTGGGTAGGCGAGCCATATGCCCGTCGTCATCCATTATCTCACACAAAACCCCGGCCGGATAGAGTCCTGCCAATCGGGTCAAATCCACCGCCGCTTCAGTATGTCCGGCTCGGCTCAATACCCCACCGTCTTGGGCTCGGATGGGAAAAACATGTCCCGGTCTGGCTAAATCCTCTGGTTTGGTTTTTGGGTCGAGTAAAGCCTTTATGGTGCAAGCTCTGTCATGAGCGGATATACCAGTGGTGGTATTCTCAACAGCGTCTACCGAAACGGTGAAGCGCGTCCCCATCTTGGCAGTGTTGACCTTCACCATAGGACCAAGATCTAACTCCTCTATTCTTTCCTTAGCCAAGGGGACGCAGATCAAACCTCGAGCATATTTGGAGATGAAGTTTATCGCCTCCGGAGTAACCTTCTGGGCGGCTAAAACCATGTCCCCTTCATTTTCCCGGTCCGCATCATCCACCACGATAACTATTTTCCCCTTTTTTATATCCTCGATTGCCTCCTCAGTCGTGTTCAATTTTTCCATTCTTTGCTCCTTTAAAATCCGAAATCGCGTGCTCTCTAATACAAACGTAATTACGTCAAATAAGATGTTTACCCCTCTCCCTAACCCTCCTATGGATTTCACTTCGTTCAATCTCCCACAAGGGGAGAGGGGACAGTTATGCGTCAGTCTTTATGGATCCACCAATTATTAACACTCAATTCATTTCTTGGTGTCTTTATTCGTCATTAATCATGGTTCGACAAGCTCACCACAGGTGCGTCATTCGTCATTAATGCTTCTTACCATCCTTTATCTTTTAACCATTCCACAGTAATAACAGATTTATCTTTTTTAAAAGTCAAAACTCTTTCAACATATTTCCCGATCAAATCTGTTTCTATGTTAACCAAATCTTCGACCTTTTTTGTTCCCAATGAGGTATTCTCTAAAGTAAAGGGAATGACGGCGACAGTGAAGGAGTTCTCTTTCACCTCCACTATGGTTAGACTTATCCCGTCAACTGCCACCGATCCTTTTTCCACTAAATGAGCTAAATATTTTTCAGACAACCCGAATTCATACAAAAAGCTCCCAGTCCTTTTTGCAATGGATTTGATTTTTCCTACACAATCAACGTGTCCGGTGACCAAATGCCCGCCTAATCTATCTGGGAATCTCAAAGCTCTTTCCAAATTCACCTGTTCGCTTTTTTCCAACTGACCCAGGTTGGTTTTCTTGAGTGTCTCCTCCACTGCCTCCACTATAAAAAAGTTTGCATCAGTTTCAATTACGGTTTGACACGCTCCGTTGATATTTATGCTATCTCCCACTTTTAAATCATCTAAGATTTTTGTAGCTCTTATCCTGAGTTTAAGGTTACGCACGTGTTTAGAAATTCCTTCTATTTTTCCAATTTCTTCAATTATTCCAGTAAACATAACACAAACCTGATTATTTCTGATACGATTCTACCCCCTCACCCTAACCCTCTCCCCCAAGGGGAGAGGGGAGAAATGACGCGACACAAGTGTCGCTACTCCAACTGGGATAGCCAATAATCAATAAATCGTTGTTAAACCTTTTTATCTCACAATCTCTCAGCGTAATTGAGTCGGAAATTTCTTTGATTCCCAGATCGTCAAAAGAGTCAAGTCCTTTTCCCAAAATCTTTGGTGACAAAAAATAATAGATCTTATCCACTAATTTTTCTTTCAAAAAAGAGGTGAAGACTTTGCTTCCCCCTTCAACCAAAAGACTGGCGATTTGATTTTCTCCTGCTTTCTTTAAAAGTTGAACCAAATCAACCTTACCATCCTTATGTTTTTTTACCTTCCAGATTTCAGCTTTTTCCTTGAATTTTTCCTTAGTCTTCTCGTTGGTGGTAGCGATG
>JALHUP010000386.1 GCA_022866585.1 Candidatus Zixiibacteriota bacterium
ATGGTGATTATCACCGCTGTGGTGGTGACGATGATCTTGGCAATTCCCCGCCCGAACAGGTAATAATACATTTTTATAGGCGAGATGTAAATATATCTGAGCATCTGATAATGCTCTCGATCCTCATGGATAACCCAGGCAGTTCCGAAAAGAACGTTATAAACATACATAAAGAAAGCGTTGCCCACATAGAGATAGGCAAACAGGTCTAAGCCGGTTTTCCCGCGGGTAATCACATAATACATGACCACCAGGATCAAAGATGAGGCAATGGGTCTGACAATGGAATAGATGGCGAAAAGGAAAGGATCAGCCCAGTTCGATTCAATAGCCCATCCTAACCCGCCCGCAACTCTGATGGTTCTTAGATTCTCTTTGGTCTTGGTGAAGATCGCCACAATTTTCTCCTTTAACAGTTTTTTCATAGTTAACCCTTTTTGTCAAGTAGTCTTTCCAGACACCTCTGAAAAAGTCACATTGGGAAAGGTTCTCTGGAGTGTCAAGCTTTAGCTTGACCGGTCCTATGGATCCCGCAAAAAACTTATTGAAAGACAAAACTTCAACCCGGTTCACCTAAAGGTGAACACTCCAATCGAAGATCCGTCGGGATTTGCCCATTTACGGTAGTTTTTCACAGACCTCTCACCTTTAAACCAGCTTCCAGACCTCCAGCTATTGCCACCTCAAGCTCAATCTCCCTTCTTTCTTTCCCAACCTTTCCATGAAATCCCAAGCATATTTGGAAAGCACCAAAAAGAGTATGCAAAGGATAACCAAGGCGATGATCTCCAGGTTAACGTTGATGAACCCGGATTTGGCGCCCGTCTTAAAAGCTAACTGTCTCATAGCATCCAAACCTAAAGTCAGAGGAATCAAAGACGCCCCCAAGGCTACCCCAAACCCCAGACTTCTTACCGGGAAAAAGAATCCGGATAAAAGATGAACCGGCTCCTGTAACAAAGTGACCCCATGCCAGGCTTCTCTGCCGTAGAGCAAGAACAAAGACGAAAAGAGCATGCCTAATCCATATAAACCCACCAAAGTCAGGATGAAAACCGCCAATAGCTTAGGGAAGCTTATTATGGAAAAACTTACCTTGAAGATCAGGCTTCCCGCCAGGAAGATGGCAAAGGCTCTGGTAGTGGTAAGGAGGACCCCGCCTGAAGCCATGCCCAAGAGTATGGACATGCGGGAGATGGGGGCGATCATATATAGATCCAGATTTCCCATCTCCTTCTCCCAATAGAATTGTGCCGCCATGCTCCACAGCACCATTACCCAGTAAGCGCTCATGGTGCCGCCCAAGATAACAAAGCCGGTGTATTCTTCAGGTGCCTTCAGGGCTTTATATACATAAACGTAAGCGGCGGTGCTCAATACGGGCAACAAAGTCTCGGTGAGCCACCAGCTCGGCTCCCGGTTGGCCGCCACAACCCTCACATAGGCGCGCGCAATCACTGCCTTTATGTTAGTTTTCAGATCAGTTTTCATCTTGCAGTCCCCTTCCTACCAATGCCACAAAAACGTCCTCTAGGCTTGGCTCCACTTTGGATAGAGAAACTATCTTGGAACCGTTGTCACTTATGGATTCAGTCACATGGGAGATTGCCGATTCATCCTCTAATATGAACTTCAAAAAGGTTCTGCCTATATGACTTTTGTGCTCATAGGCGAATTTCTTTACCCCGGGTATCTCTCCGAACTTTTCCATTCCGTTCAAAGTCAGATTGACTTCGATATGGAAGATAGCATCTTTGGTCAATGACTTTTTTAGATTCTGCGGCGAATCACAGACTAACACCTTACCTTGATCTATAACAGCTAACCTATCACAAAGCTCATCTGCCTCCGCCATATAGTGAGTGGTCAAAAGCACGGTCCTTTCGGGATCTTCCGCAAGCCAGGTTTTCACGTATTTTCTAACGTCCCGCGAGACCTGAACGTCCAAGCCCAAAGTAGGCTCATCCAAGAAGATGATCTTGGGATCACAGACAAATCCCCGCATGACGTTGAGCTTTTGCCTCATCCCGGTGGAGAGTTTCCCAATTTTTGTTTTGGCAAACTTCTCCATGTCCAATATTTTCAAAAGCTCCCCTATCTTCTCATTGGCTTTCTTGTTGGGTATGCCATAAAGCTGGGAAAACATCCATAAGGTCTCCCGCACGTTCAAGATTCCATACCCGCAGTGCTCTCCCCCGGTAACCATGTTTATTCTCTTTCTAACTTCCTCCGGATATTTCACCACATCTATGCCATCCACCAGCGCAGTTCCAGAGGTGGGAAGGAGCAAAGTGGATAAGATTTTAATCAGGGTGGTTTTTCCCGCACCATTAGGTCCCAAAAGACCAAAAAGCTCTCCTTCGTGAATCTTCAGATTCACATTCTCCAAAGCTATGACTTTGCTATTTTCGTTTTTATTCTTTTCTTTCTTTTCTTTTTTTAGCTTAAAGGTTCGGTTCAGATCGAAAGTTTCAACTGCGTAATTCATGATTTCATCCTTTCTATATGCGAAGAATGCTTTGCTTAACAAAAAACCGTGACCTACTCTGGATAAGTCACGGTTTTGAAAAGTTCCTTTTGTCAATTAGCCTATCTCAGAGTAGCCTCCTTACCACAGAGACATCAACCTTATGGTTCATGCCAGAGGTGGCGACAAAAATGGGCATGCTATCCCCTTGTACTGTGCAATTAAGTGAAAACAATCTATATTTCATCTAACCACCATCTCTCTCCGATTTAGAGGCTACCATTTTTTATTCACATCAATACGTAATTAAACACAAAAAGTTTCTTTGTCAAGAAAAATCTTTAAAATTTAAAAACTTTTTTGAGTTGTTATATCGTTTAGTGGTCTTCGCAGCCAAGAAAAATCATTTGCATAATTAAAAAATACAATTAAATTAGCTTTTTCCGAAGGATCCCGCCTTGCGGGACAAGAATTTAAACTTGACAAAGGTGATATTTTATGATCGATTTACATACCCACACAATTCTTAGCGATGGGGCATTGCTTCCGGCTGAGTTAGTGAGAAGGGCAGAAATCAATGGATACAAGGCTATTGCCTTGACCGATCATGTGGATTCGGGGAATATGGAGATAGTTTTAAATCAGCTTGTCAAAGTTTCAAAAGATCTGAATGGACAGGGGGGAATAAAAGTTCTTCCCGGCGTCGAAATAACTCACATGCCTCCTTCTTTGATCCCGAAGTTAGCAGAACAAGCCAGGAGATTGGGAGCGAAGATCGTGGTGGTGCACGGAGAGTCGCCAGTTGAGCCGGTCGCTCCCAAAACTAACTGGTTTGGTCTTCAAGGTGATATTGATATTTTGGCTCATCCGGGGATGATAACGGAGGAAGAGATTCAAATGGCTAAGGAAAAAGGGATATATTTAGAGATTTCTGCCCGCAGAGGACATTGTTTGACCAATGGTCGCTTAGTTTCTTTAGCCAAAAAATATGAGGCAAATCTGGTGATTAACACAGATGCGCATCAACCAAAAGAACTATTCACAAAGGATATGATCAGAAAAGTAGGTTTGGGTGCGGGTTTGACCGAAGAGGAATTACAAATAGTTTTTCACAATTCCGAGGAATTGGTAAATAAACGGTTTTGAAAAGACTGGAGTGTCAAGCTTCAGCTTGACCTTGCTTTTAATTTTCGCAGTTGTAGGGACAGCCCTTGTGGCTGTCCGCATCTTGATCTTGGAGCAAACATGAAGATTAAATTTACCAAGATGCAAGCTTTGGGCAACGATTATATCTATGTCGATTGCTTCAAATCTCAAGACACAGAATACGTGCAGAATTTGTCGGGAATAGATTTAAGTGACCTGGCAAAAAAGATATGCCACAGAAATTTTGGTGTGGGCTCCGACGGATTGATTTTGATAGCCCCCGGAAAGATTTGTAAATTCAGGATGATCTTCTACAATCCGGATGGGAGCGAAGCGGAGATGTGCGGCAATGGGATCAGATGTTTCGCCCGATACCTTTACGATCATGGTCTATCGAAAAAGAAAGTTCAAGAGATAGAGACCAAAGCCGGAGTGATAAAAACCGAGATAATTAAGACCGGAGAAGTTTTTTTGATCAAAGCAGACATAGGCAAGCCCATTTTGGAACGAGAAAAGATCCCGATGAGGGGCAGAGGAAATCTTTGTATAAATCAAGAACTAAAGCTTGAGCGAGAAAAGGTTCGGATAAACAGTCTTTCCTTGGGGAATCCTCACACAGTGATATTTGTGGATGAGTTCGGAAAAGATTGGAAAAAAAATGGCGCACAGGTGGAAAACCACCCGATTTTTCCGAAAAGAACCAATGTCGAATTTGTGAAAATATTAAGTCCCAAAAATATTCGGCTTAAAATCTGGGAAAGGGGGGTGGGTGAGACTCAAGCCTCGGGCACAGGAGCATGTGCCGCGACCGTTGCCGGAGTATTGAACCACAAGTTAGACCGCAAAGTTAAAGCGGAATTCGATCATGGCGAGCTTCAGATAGAATGGAATGCGGAAAACGATCATCTTTATATGATAGGTCCAGCAGTGGAAACATTTTCAGGGGTCTTTGAATATGAGTCTTCTCCAAAATAGTTACTAATAAATTAAGCCTATATCCACAGAATCTATGCATTTATGCCAATAAACAAAACTATAGCCGTTTTCTACCTCTCCCCCTTTTGTCCCCCTCTCCCCCGCCTCTGGTGGTTCGACTTCGCTCACCACCCTGAGCCTGTTGAAGGGCGGGATTTTCAACATGAAATGGAAAGGGAGTAGGGGGTGAGGTTATCAACTAAGGTGGAGAAGAACTCTAAATTTATCTAAACTACGGATTAGAACCCTCAGAACTCGCTTTGACACAAAGAATCATTGATATAAGCATCGACTATTGGGGGCATCTAAAACTCTTCTCCAGAAATGCTCGACTGTTTCTGGTCGGCATCTTCTTTGTGGGCTTGAACTTTTCTATCTTCTCTTTGCTGTTGAATCTCTATTTTAAAGAGATTGGCTTCACAGAAGATCTGATTGGAGAAGTTTTATCTTTGACCGGCTGGGGCATGACCATAGTTTCAGTCCCGGCCGCTTTCATAATTCCTAAAGTCCAGGTTAAAAAGATTCTGATTATTTCGGTGGTCTTTGCTGGAATCTTTTCTCTTCTGCAGG
>JALHUP010000057.1 GCA_022866585.1 Candidatus Zixiibacteriota bacterium
AGTTCTCTTTAAGAAGATTGGCAAATCCTTCTGAGGAAAACTCCTTGCCCTTCAGATCTAAAGCTATACGTAAAGCGTCTTTCTCTAAATATCTTGCGATTCTTTCCCCTTCAGAATCTAAAATGATTTTCTCATCTTTCGCTTTTGTGATCTTCTCTTCCTTGATCTCTATGATCTCTAAATCCACATACTTCTTCAAAAGCTTCTGATAATGGTTTATTCCCTCTTTGATCCAGTCTTCTTTAGTTTTTCCCATTGCTATCAGCTTAATCTTAACCAAAACAGACCCTCCTACAATGTGTAGCCAAGCCTTTACGGCTTGGCTATTCTGAACTTCCCCAGGGATAAACCCTGGGCTACTAATTTATTTTGATCAATTTGGTTTTTCTTATTTAGCCATAGCGCAACACAAGTGTTGCTACTCCTATCTCACCACAAAGAAATTTCTTCTTACCTCTGATCTGTTGCCGCATCTGTCTTTGACCGAAATCAGAAGCTCGTGTTTGCCATAAGAGAGGGGAGAAGTTGGTCTGGTAAATAAAACATTGGTTTCCGGATCGTATTCGGGTATCATCCACTTTCCATCAATAGTGACCAGAATATCCAGATCACTTCCAATACCTGACAAATCATCTCTTACGATAGCCTCTATATTTGGCTTTCTTTGTTTGGTCTTTTTCCCGGGGTATGGGTCAACTTTCTTTATCAGTGGGGGCTTAGTATCTTCCAAAAGAGCATAGGTGGAAAAATATCTCACTTTTCCGCTCACCGTTTTACTATTAGTATCCAAATCTTGACCAATAAGCTTCCACCAACCTCCTTCAGTCAATTCATAAAGACCAAGCTTTTGTGGCTCAAAATCTTCTTGGTTATATTTTAAAGAAATTTTGGCAAAACCATTCAAGGGAACCGTGGAGGGCTCAAAAGAATAAACCTCACTCACCAATATATACTTCGAGCTTTTAGTCGTTTCTTTTTTCTCGATTGACAAATTCATATCTTTGTAAACTATCCCCGGATCAACTTTCACCTCTGCCTTTCCATCTTCGCTTTTTGCCTCACCCCCGTATGATTTAGTCACGATGGAAATAGGAATTACATATTCAAATCTAGTTGAGCCGTCGTAAATATTTTGACCATTAACCAAAAGGGTTATCTGCTTTGGTTCTTTAAGATGGAAGGGGAAAACCACGCGATAGCTTTTTTCATCTGTTTGCTCTAACAAAAAAGGAGCGGAATTAAAATCACCAAATCTTAGCAATATTTGAGGTTCTTCTTTCAATATTTGGCTGAAATTTAAGGTGAACACGAAAAAACTATCTTTGAAACTGTATTCAAAATTCAATTTGGTTTTGCTTTTTTCTTCTGAACCTGTGGGGGCTTTAGTCTTCTTTGCATTTATTAAAATGTATTTATAATCAGATGCGGCACCGAAACTATCTTGCACTTTTATTCTAATCAAACTGGGCTGATCTAAATATTTTGCCCAGCTCAAAGTATACTCGCTTTGGGGTTTATCAAACTCTACCTGCCTGAATTCCTGCCAAAAGATTTTGTCCAAAGAACTTTTTTCAAAGATAATCTTCTCCACCATATCGTCCGGGTCATCAAACTCGGTTTTTATCTTAAAATTGTTTTCTTCCTTTTCCATACGGCAGGAAAGGATCAAAGGACTTTGATCAATGAGGAGATTGAAAATCAATGTGGAAAGGTTTCCATTTGAGTCGTATGCGATTATCTTCACCTGATGAGAATCGGGTCTTGAACTTTTCGTATCGATGATCCCTCCGCTTGGATCATATAGCAGAAGATCATTACCTTCATCCACATAAAGTTTATAAAATTCCCCTCCCCTTTTTTTTCTCAATTCAAAATCTCTGTCCAGTTCAATTTTTTGAGTATTATCATAAGAGATAGTGTCATAATGCGAAGCGAAGATCAAACTCCCATCCAGAAAGAGTTGAATCCTTAAGACTCCGAACTTGAACCCTGAGCCCTCCATCTTATCGTATACCGACAATTCCAGACCTACCTTTCCTTCAATTATTGGTGTCTTGTCTAAAGTATAGAATTTCCTGCGAGAATCGTAGCGGCAAGGGAGAATCAGCGGGTCGTATGAATTATTGACTTTTGATTCTATCTCTTGAGGTCTTATGACCAGATATTTCATCACCGGGGAGAGATTATCCTGGACGGAAAAACCCAAAGTCAAAGGGTTTAGGGGATGCTCGTTTTCGTCTCTTATCTCAAAATGAAGATGTGGTCCTCCCGAACCGGTTTGACCTGAATATCCGATCAGCTCCCCCTTCTTCACCCTTAAGTTATCTTTCTTTAGAAAAAAGTCAGTAAAATACCTCTGTTTCTCCAGCTGCTCTTTTTCCACCAATTCGGAGAGCTTTTTCGCAAAATTGGACAGATGTCCGTATACGGCATATCCGCCGTCATCCAGCTTAAGATAAAGGACCTTACCGTAACCCCAATAGGACGTGGAGAGGCGATAGACATATCCGTCTTCGCATGCAAAAACCTTATATCCGGTCGTTCCACCGGTGCGGATGTCGATCCCTGAGTGAAAGTGAAAACTTCGATGATCTGCAAAAGCAGAGGAGAGATTACGGCTTTTCTCTACGGGCCAGAGGTAGTTGAAATTTTTGGTTTTTGCAGATGTCGTCAAAAGAAATACCGATAAGGTAAAAAAAAACAAATATCTTCTTAACATATGCCAATATTAAAAAAGATAATGAGGGTTGTCAAATCCTTTTGTTAAAATTAGCATAAAAATAGCTTGCTAAATGGTAAAATAATCGTATATTCAAAAATAAAGCTCTATTGAAAGGAGTATGATGCCTTATGATGAAAGCTATGAGAAAGTTGACCAAGCAGATCCTTTGGATTGTAATTGTCGCTTTTGTGGGGACCATCATTTTTGCCTGGGGAATGGAGTTCTCCACAAAAAAGCGAAAAGGTGGAATTCTGGCCACCATAAATGGACAGGATGTTCAGCTAACCACCTTCCAAACCCTTTATGAGCAGGCTTTAAGAGAAACTGAACAGTCCAAAGGGGAGGTGGATGATCAAACTGCTGACCAAATCAGAGAAGATGTCTTTAACCGGATGGTGAACGACGTCCTATTACAACAGGAGACTAAAAAAAGAGGAATAACCGTCACCGATGCGGAAACATTTGAGTATTTAAAAAGGTTTCCCCCAAAGGAGCTTATGGAAAATCCAGCGTTTCGAACCCCCGAGGGGAAATTCGATTATCAGAAGTATTTGCAGGCTTTAGCCGATCCCAGGATTCCTTGGGACCAGGTGGAGCCTTACGTCCGTTCCAATTTGACCTTGTCAAAGCTACAACAGTCGGTCATAGGCTTGGTCCGGGTGACGGATGAAGAGATAAGACAATATTATACAGACGATAACGAGAAAGTCAAAGTGAAATACCTTCTGGTG
>JALHUP010000387.1 GCA_022866585.1 Candidatus Zixiibacteriota bacterium
CTTGGCTGAAACCTGATTATTAAAGCGAGCAACTGACTGGGGTTCTTCATTTATTATCGAATAGATTATCGCCGCTTGGTGTTCCCCCTCAAAAGGTAATCGTCCAGTCAAAAGCTCATACAAAACAACTCCAAAAGAGAAAACATCACTCCTTTGATCTACCTCCTCACCTTGAGCTTGTTCCGGCGACATATAGGCGGCAGTCCCCAAGGTGGAGCGAGTCTGGGTCAGCTTTGTGCCTCCCTTTAGTTTCGCCAAACCAAAGTCCATGATCTTCACTTGACCCCGGGGAGTGAGCATGATGTTGGCTGATTTAATATCCCTGTGCACAATTCCCTTTTCATGCGCTACGACTAAACCTTCACATATCTGAATCCCAATATCTAAAACCTTTCTTACTGAGAGGGTTTCTTTTTCAATTATCTGCTTCAAGGTTTTGCCCTCGCAATACTCCATAACTATAAACATCTGCCCCTCAAATTCATCGATCTCATAAATGGTAGTGACGTTTGGATGATTTAAAGCCGAAGCCGCTTTGGCTTCATGCACGAACCTTTCCTTTTCCACCGGATCAGAGGTCAGATGCTGGGGCAGAAACTTCAAAGCCACGATCCGATCCAGCTTGGTGTCCTGCGCTTTGTAGACCACGCCCATACCCCCTTCACCCAGCTTTTCGAGGATTTTATAATGTGAAATGGTTTTGCCAATCATCAGGTTTCCCTTTCTGAGGCTCTCGAACTCATCCCCCAGCCTCTTTTCAAGAGAAGGGCGGCAAAAGTCCCTCTCTTTTTAAGAGAGGGATATAGGTTGAAAATCCCGCCACAGGCGGGGGTGAGTTCTGACTGTGAAAACGTTTTGCCAATCATTCTTCCAGCCCCATCTTTTTCAAAAGTGCAACCACTCGCGGGTCTTTGCTATAGTCCTCCCATTCCGGGAAAGTTCGTATGTATGGCAACATAACAGACCGATACTCATAGGCTTTTTCCAAATACTCAATAGCCTTATCCTGCTCACCTAAGGCAAAATATACTACAGCAAAGTCAAAAGGATCTACATACCGACGTTTTGATTCTTCTAGTAAATCATTGAGAATCTTCTGTGCCTCAGTTTCTTTACCTGTTTCAGCGTAAGCATGAGCAAGACTGCTTAGAGAATATCTGAAACCAAGAGCAATTGATTTCCGAAACTGTGGTATGGCTTCGTTATACATTTTCTTAAGCAAATAGGATTCACCCAGTATATTATATGCCAACACAAAAGTGCTGTCAAGTTTTAGGACCTCTTTGGCTAAGGTTATCGCGCTATCGTATTGTCCAGTATACAGAAAAACATAACTCATCATCCAGTTTATGTCAAAAGAAAGGGGGTCCAGTTCCTTCGCATGTTTTGCTTCCCTTAATGCTTCATCCAATCGTTTCATTGCTAACAGGTACATTGCGTACCAGGCATGAGCAGTTGCATGATTGGGATTAAGCTCGATGGCTCGCTTGTAATATTCCTCAGCCCCCTTCCAATCCCATTCGTAAACTGCTTTGACCTCAGCGATAAGCAGATACGCATCAGCCAGCGTTTTGTCAAGGCTTAGTGCTTTCCTGGCTAATGAATCTACTTTAGGCCAGGCTTCCTTTGGCGGCATTGTAATAGAAACAAGATAATCATATCCTTTTGCCATTCCAGTGTAGGCCAAGGCATAGTTTGGGTCTTTGTGAATGGCCTCTTCAAAGTATTTGAATCCTTTTTCAACATCTGGGGGTGAGAATTTGTTGACGAAGTATATCCCCTTGAGATACAACTCATGAGCTTCAGGATTGACTGTGCGGTAAGTTACTAATTGTTGTTGTTCTTCAGGTGTTACAGTGATTTTTATTTCACGCGCAATCGCCTGTGCAACTTCGCTCTGGAGTATCAGGATATCTTTGAATTTTTTGGTGAAATCATCTGCCCACAGGTGCTTCTCAGGTTCTGCCTTGATAAGTTGCGCCGTAATTCTGATATCATCCTGCACCCGCTGAACTGACCCCTCTACAACCGCATCCACGTTTAAATCATGAGCTATCTCCGGCAACGATTTCTCTGTTTTCTTGAAACGCATGACCGAAGTCCGGGAGATAACCCGGAGTGCTTTGATTTTCGATAATTCCGAGATAAGTGCTTCAGTAATTCCATCGGAGAAATACTCCTGCTCAGGATCAGCGGAGAGATTTTGGAAAGGCAGAACAGCTATTGAATTGATTGGCACTTCCCGTGAAGCGAAGAAATAGAGTTTACTGAGGATAAGAATTGCGATTAGGATTGTAACACTGACATATACATAAATCGGTACCTTCATTAAACGCTTTGGTTTTCTCGTTTCTTGTATTGGCATCGTTGTTTCAAGTCTCCTCTTGAGATATTTAAGATCAGCCATCATCTCGTCAACATGCTGGTAGCGTTCCTCTTTCTCTTTTGCCAACGCCTTATCAACAATCCGTTGCAATCCTTCAGGAACATTCGCTTTATACCTTGCCAGAGGCTCTGGGGTCTCGTTCAAAATCGAATAAATTATTGCGGCTTCATGCTCATCCTTAAATGGTAATTGCCCGGTTATCGTCTCATATAACACCACACCAAAGGAAAAAATATCCGAACGCTGGTCAACTTC
>JALHUP010000388.1 GCA_022866585.1 Candidatus Zixiibacteriota bacterium
AATCTTTTGCCTGGGGGAAAAGATGGCTGGGTCCGGTCCGGTAAGTCCGCAGGATCCATAGGACCTGAAATTTACGATCGCAAGAATCTTTTTGACTACATGGATGGAGGGGCGGAGCTTTATTTGGCTTATGATTTTCAAAAATTGGCGGTGCAAAGATACTTATCCGATTCTCGCGATTCAGTGACAAAGAATTCGCTCACCGTAGAAATCTATCAAGTGAATTCATCCCCCGACGCCTATGGTCTTTTCTCTCTTGATCAGGACGGGGAGACGGTCGAACTTGGTCAGAAAGGGGTTTACGGATATGGTCTTTTGAGATTTTGGAAAGACAGATTTTTGGTGAGAATTCTTGGTTCTCAGGATAATCTAAAAGAGATCATTCTTAAATTCGGATTAGAGATAGACCACAAAATAAAGACCGAAGGAAAACCCCCTGAGCTTTTATCAAAAACCCCAAAAGATAATCAGGTCCCCAATTCAGATCATTTTTTTCATAAACAGATCATTTTGAATAATCTTTATTTTCTTTCCGATAAAAACATTCTCAATTTAAACGATGAAACCGATTGCCTTTTAGCCGATTTTAAGTTCGATGAACAGATTTTAAAACTTCTCTTGATTAAATATCCCGATTATAAGAAGGCGAAAGATGCGTATGAAAGCTTTAATAAATTTTATTTGAAAAATGAAGCCTCGGAAAAGAACAAAGTAATTGAAATAGAAGAGGGAAAATTGGTGGGCATGGATTTAGAAAAAAATTATCTACTGCTGGTCTTTGAGGGCAAGGACAAAAAGACTACTCTCCAGCTTTTGGATTCGGCAAAGAGTTCTTTGAAATGACTTGGAGTGTCAAGCTTCAGCTTGACCATTGCTTTTGTAACACAAAAAGAGTTTTTCAAGTCCACTTGAAGGTGGACACTCCATCATAAGGACTAAAAGATGAAAAAGAAAGAAGAAAAGATCCTTGGGGGAACGATCACCCGCAGGGATTTTATTAAGAGTTCGGTGGGAACGGCTTTTATATTGAGTTTATCAAATTTCGGTTTGGCAGAAGCCTTTGGTCGACCGATAGAAGAAGAGAGCCTTCCCGATTTGGCGGTGGTTTCCAACGGCACCCCAGCTTTGATGACCCGCAAGGTGATGGAGCTTTTGGGGGGGATGAAAAAATTCGTTACTAAAGGCGACATTGTAGTGGTCAAGCCCAACATAGGCTGGGATAGAAATCCCGAGCAGGCGGCTGATACTAACCCGGAGGTAGTAGCCGAAGTGGTAAAGATGTGCTTGGAATGTGGAGCCAGGAAGGTGAAGGTTTTTGATCGCACTTGCAATACCCCTTCCCGCTGTTATGAAAATTCAGGTATAAAGAAAGCGGCATCAGAGGCTGGAGCCGAGGTGAGCTATGTGGTCGATACCGGCTTTTCCATGATGAAATTCCCGCAAGGTGAGGTATTGAAGAAATGGTATATGTATAAGCCCGCAATCGAGGCGGACGTTTTGATCAACGTCCCCATTGCCAAACATCATGGACTTCCTAAATTGACCCTAGGCATGAAAAATCTGATGGGCATCATGGGGGGTGACAGAGGACAGATACATTGGAACATTGACGATAATTTAGCTGATTTAGCCAATTTCGTCAAACCAGAATTGACCATACTGGATGCATACAGAATTTTGGTCAGAAATGGTCCCCAAGGCGGGAGCTTGAAAGATGTTATAGAAAAAAAGACCATCATTGCCGGGAAAAACATTGCCACCGTGGATGCTTATGGAGCCACTCTTTTTGGTATGAAACCGACGGACTTGGGCTATGTGGTCAAGGCAAACAAATTTGGCTTAGGCGAAATTGATCTGAATAAAGTGAACATTAAGAAAGTCGCTTTGTAAGACAAGGAAGTAGATTGGAGTATTCGCCTTTAGGCGAACCAAGTTAAAGCTTTTCTCTTTCAAAACGTTTCAGGTCAAGCTAAAGCTTGACACTCCAATTGGATTTCAGGCGTAAGCCTTTTATAAACTGAGGGGAAAAATTGAAAACCATCCGACGGATTTCGCAGATTGTTTTTCTTTTGTTCTTCCTCTTTCTTTTTCTTTCCGCCAGCTATCCGGTAAAGATCAAAATTCCGGTGGATCTTTTCTTAAGAATGGATCCTCTGATTGCTTTTTCTTCTATGATTTCCGCCCGTGCTCTCATCAATACTTTTATCTGGGCTTTTTTTGTTTTGATTTTAACCATTCCTTTGGGCAGGCTTTTTTGCGGGTGGATCTGCCCCTTGGGGACAACTTTAGATACAGTCAGTTTTGTCTCCAAGAATAAAGCAGGAAAAAGCTATGGTAGACTCAGATCGCTAAAATATCTTACCCTGATCTTTCTTTTGATTGGTGCGGTTTTCTCCTCTCAACTGATTTGGTTTTTTGATCCGATCGCCCTGACCACCAGATCATTGACCCTGACAATTTTTCCCATAGTAACACTGATTTCTAACGGTTTATTCGGTTTGTTATTCAAAATAAATTTTTTACAGGACACACTTATCAGAGTTCAAAACTTCTTCTCCTCCACTTTTTTGCCCAACCAGCTCACTTTCTTCCGAATGTCAGGTTGGGTTTTGTTGATCTTTTTAGCTATAATCCTTGCAGAATTCGTCTCTCGGAGATTTTGGTGCCGAAACTTTTGTCCTTTAGGCGCACTTCTGGCTTTTTTCTCCAAATTTCAAATCTTAAGAAGAAAGGTTAAAGCGGATTGCACCGAATGTGGCGATTGTGAAAAGATTTGTAAGATGGATGCGATAAAAAAAGATTTCAGATCCACAGATGATGTGGAATGTATCCAATGCTTCGACTGCGTGAAAGATTGTCCTCCCCATGTTACCACTATCAATTTCATGGGAGAAAAAAAGCCTTATAAATTCGACCTCAAAAGAAGAAGGGTCATCGCTTCCACCGTAGCTGGGCTTGTTTCCGTGGGCATATTGAAGACAAGTTTTGTAGGGAGAAATTCTAAGACAAATCTGATCCGACCTCCCGGAGCAAGAGAGGAAAACGAATTTTTGGACAGGTGCATCCGTTGTCATGAGTGCATCAAAGTTTGTTCCACCTCCGGCAGATTTTTACAGCCGGCATTTTTGGAAGGGGGATTAGAGGCGATGTGGACTCCCATGGGAGTCGCCCGATATGGCTATTGCGAATTCAACTGCACTCTCTGCACTGAAGTTTGTCCCACCGATGCTATTCATGTTTTAGATTTGGAGACTAAGAAGAAAACCGTGATCGGTTTAGCCTATATAGATAAAAACAGATGCCTCCCCTGGTATAAAAACCAAAACTGCATAGTCTGCCAGGAGCACTGCCCCACTCCGCAAAAGGCGATTGAACTAAAGGAAGAGAAAGTAATTCATTTCGATGGAACAGAGGAATTAGTCAAGCGTCCCTATGTGAGAGAGGATTTGTGTATCGGCTGTGGAATCTGCGAAACCAAATGTCCTATTGAAGGAAGATCCGCCATAATCGTCACTCCGCAAGGTGAACAAAGATGGAGTGATTAGCACGTCTTGTCATGCTGAGCAAAGCGAATCATCTGCGAAGCGAAGTATCCCCTCTCCCCTGGGTGAGAGGGTAGGGTGAGGGGGAACCAATTTTAATCGTTGCGTCAGGAGCTCTACTCCTGACGCTTAAAAAACTCTTGCTTTTATTTGAAGAAGTTTGTAAAATAAAGTAGGTAGGTTAAGAAACTGAGATGGGAGCTCAGATACTACTAACGTTTGAGAGAATCCTTTATCTACCGCCTCTTATTCGTGATAATCTGGGCTCCCCCTCTAAAACTAAAAAAGGCTTGACGTTTGAAATTGCTGTAGGAAAACATGGCAAAATGTAAACGTAACGGATGCGGGGGAATGGCTCTCTTCAAATCGGACTTCTGCTGGGAACACATTCAGGATAAGGAGAAATACAAAAAGCTAATCCTCCGAAGACAAGCCAACCCTGAGAGAGCCTACTTTGGGGTAGCCTACCTTGGGGGAGCCAACCGTGGGGGAGCCAACCTTGAGGGAGCCTACCTTGGGGGAGCCAACCTTGACGGAGCCAACCTTAAGCAAACCAATCTTCAACGAGCGGACCTTTGGAGAGCTAACCTCCTAAGTGCGAACCTTGAGGATGCTGACCTTGATGCAGCCATCCTGGAGAAAGCTAACCTTTCAAGAGCCAACCTTCGGAGGGCTTTCCTTTTCCTATCATGTCTTCGAGAAGCTAACCTCAGCGAAGCCAAGCTTGCAGGTGCATGCCTTAAGGATTCTAACCTCATCGGAGCTGACCTCAGTGAAGCTGACCTTTCAGACGCTGATCTTCGAAACGCTAATCTAAACAACGCTGATTTGTCCGAAGCCGTTCTCACCGGAGCGAAGGTATGGGGAATGTCCCATGCAGGGTGTAAAACCGAAGGTATCAAAGCGGACTATTTGAACTTTGATAAAGATGGAAAGATTTCAGGAATTGT
The DNA here is from genome assembly GCA_022866585.1 of Candidatus Zixiibacteriota bacterium. Taxonomy (GTDB): domain Bacteria; phylum Zixibacteria; class MSB-5A5; order MSB-5A5; family SM1-73; genus SM1-73. The sequence goes on from JALHUP010000388.1 coordinate 4,493, forward strand.
CCGCTTGAATAAAGAGCAAGCTGAAGAATTTTTCAGCTCCCAGCCAACCATAGAGATTCTTTTGCAAAACAAACTTCCTCCTTATGCCATTCGGACTTTGCTCGATCTTGTTGATAAAATCAATGAACAAAATCCTGATTGGGCTGTTGAATTCAGAAAAATCACCTCTGGTAGCTTTCTCTCCGAATTAACAGTTAAAGCCAGCAGAGATGAGATACTGGAGGAGGTAGCTAATGCTATCCTTGGCGCCTTCAAGAAAGGATACCAACAGAAATTACTGGAATATTTACCACATAAGAAAGCGGGAGAAGAGCATGCCTTGATACTGAAGAAATTGGAAACGATAGAAAACAAGATTGAAAACCCAGTAGAGCAAGTAACAATAATTCATAGCACGGGTAAAATCCCAGTTAACATAAATTTCAAGGAGTCCGAAGTGCAAGTCAATGTATTTGGCGATGTCCAGAAGATGATTAATGTGGAAGGTAACTATTATGAGATCTCAGCTCCTCAAGGGAGGGAGGATTTAATTAGAAATATAATAGATCAATTGGATTCTCCTGAGATCAAGAAGAGAATAGGAGAGGCTGAGGCTCAGTTGAAGGGTTTCTCCACAGAGCAGGTCAAATTCCTTGAGGAGCAATTCAAAGAGAGTGTTGAAAAGATATTTAAAGAAAAGCAAAAAGAAGTTGAATTTTTTGATAAGATTAAAGCCTTTTCACGGCGATTCAGCGAATCGAGTTTTGCAGGAGTGATTGGTAACGCTATATGGTTTTTCATTAAAAAATTTGCCTTACCAAATATGTAGCACACCCTCTATTGGTCAGGTGTCCCTCACCCCTGACCTTAAAACAGGTTCATTTTAAAGAATAAACTGGGGTGTTCACTTTTTCCCATAGTGTTAGAACCCCTTTTCTGACGCCTAACTCGTTGTCCGCCAACAAGCGCACTTCAAAATCAATATAACTTTGATGGTGATGGAGATAGGGCGCCTGTTTATGGAGGACGAAAAAATGAGTTTCAGTTGGGAAAGCCAGATCGAAACATCAATGGTAAACGTAAACGAACCACTTGTGCTGAGCCTTGTGGTTCGGCTTTGCTCACCCTTCAACTTTGTTCAGGGTGACCCTGAGTCTATTGAAGGGTCACCACCCTGAGCTTGTGCTTCGACTTCGCTCAGCACCCTGAGTCTATCGAAGGGTCGAAGGGCCGAACCGTTCTGAAGAAGAAAAATTTAAAAAACAAAGTTCAGAAAGTTCAGATTGTTCAGATCATTCAGTCCTCTTGTTCGTCACGGACACCCTGTCCATGACGCAAGGTTTTCTGGTATCGAACAGGGTATCCGACACCAACGGAAGACAATTGATTTTAAAATCCCCCTTATTCCCCCATTTTCAAAGGGGGAGAACCGTTTTCCCCCTCTTTGGGAAAGAGGGGTTAGGGGAGATTCGTATGAATGCGTGCGTATTTTATTAAACTTGAATTAATGCACTTGTATTAGTTATGCGATTTTCTTTTTGTCTTCTTTTTTGGGAAGGTAAATGGGTTGAGCTTTGTTCAAGATCACCTCTTCGGTGATGATACATTCTTTTATATCTGTTCGGGAGGGGATCTCATACATGATGTCCAACATCGCCTCTTCCAGGATCGATCTTAAAGCTCTCGCTCCGGTCCCCCTCTTTTGTGCTTCCTTTACCACCGCATTCAATGCCTCTGGAGAGAAGGTGAGCTTAATTCCTTCCATCTCAAAGAATTTCTGATATTGCTTGGTCAAAGCATTTTTGGGTTTTAAAAGAATTTCCAAAAGCGCATCTGAGTCCAGTTCATCTAAGGCACACGCTACGGGAAGCCTTCCCACCAGCTCCGGGATCATCCCATATTTCATAAGATCATCCGGCTGGACCAAGCTTAGTATCTCGCCCTTTTTATTCTTCCTTTTGCTGGAGATCTCTGCGCCGAATCCTATGACTTTGTGACCAACTCTGGATTCGATGATCTTTTCTATGCCATCGAAGCCGCCCCCGCAGATGAATA
>JALHUP010000389.1 GCA_022866585.1 Candidatus Zixiibacteriota bacterium
GACAAGCTAAGTCCTCAGGAATTAAAAAGGTTACTTCAAGCCATACAGAAGATTTTGAAAAAGGCAATCAGGGCCGGTGGATCATCTATCGAAAATTACTACAATGTAAATGGAGAAATTGGAAGCTTTCAGCTTCAACATCAAGTTTACGGCAGGGAAGGTCTCTCCTGTAAAAGATGTGGAACCAAAATCAAAAGGATCAAGATAAGCCAGAGATCAAGCTACTTCTGCCCCAGATGCCAGAAACAGATCAGAACCTGATTTAGGCCAGGCTCTAGCTATTTAGCTTCCTTCTTTTTCTAATTCTTTATAAGTTGTTAATATGTTAGCCAACTCGGAGTTGATATTTACGGCTTCTTCTTCACCTTCTTTTGGTACTTTTAACGGGATTGAAGCTAATAAGGTGTTTCGTTTCTTGTCTTTTTTCTTTGTCTTCTTTAAATATATTATGGACATCTGAGCATTATTATTCTTGAATATGTGAGGTAAAGAGACAATTGCATTAACTTGGCAATTTTTCATTGTCTCATCTCTGATGAACTGTAATTGCGCATTAGTGCAAAAACCGTCTGGAACTAACAAGCAGATTTTACCACGCTCAGATTTAGTTAATTCCAAAGCTCTTTTTACAAAGGGCACCACATCCCAGAAAAAGCTTTCTATTTTATACTTCCTTCGGACAAAATTGGCGTTTGTGCCACTATACTCTTTATTGCCTGGTGGGTTACTTATTACTAAATCAAAGGTGCCTGCTTTAATCGACTTTTCTAGCCCTCTTTCTTCAGGCATTTGCGGTTTTTTTAAGGTTTCTGAGTAAAGCCCATTATGTTGAAAGACATTAAATTCTTCTTTTAATTCAGGATAAAGCAAAGAGAGAAACGTCCTTGAAGTTGATACGGCAAAGGGGTCTATATCGCAGGCAAAGAGATTTTTTCTAATGAAATCTTGGTAATTCCCGTTAGTTTTCTCTTTTACCCTTCCAATGACCTCACCTAAGAAACCACCCGAACCACAAGCAAAATCAATGACTTTATCTTCTGCGTCAATTCCAACTAATTCCACCATAAATTTTATGACCTCAATCGGAGTGATATAGCGTCCAACGTCTTTTGCTTGAGGTTTCCTTTTCTTGCTTCCATTTTGTTGAATCATGTAGCTTACGCCATCGAAACTATCGCTTACGAATTCTCTGTAGGCGTATGCTATTGTCGGTCTGGGCAGGGTCTTAAAATTATACCAAGGAATAACACTATTTACTTTTTTCTGAATTCTTGTAGGCAGATTATACTTTACAAAGGTTTTTGTTAGATCTGCGTTAGAAAGTAATGTTTGCAAAATGTCATTAAAGCAAAGAATACGCTCGTCCGGATGCTTGAATAATTTATAATCTTCGATTGAGCCAAAAAGGTCTTGTAAGAACTGAGAAGCTTGGGTAGAAGCTAAAACCTCGGGAGCTGTTACTTCTTTGACGATCGGAAAAGCAATTTGGCCCCTTTCAACGATGGGGACTATGGATTTAAAGTTCCCGGCTTCTCTTAGTAAATCCCCCCACTCGAAAAAACCATCTAAAGCTTTTAGCTCTGGGGTAATGCCATCTGGGTTAATGACGATTTTGAAAAGCTGAGCCTTATTGCCAGCTAAAACTAATTGGAAGGGAACGGTTTGTTTTCTGACTACTCCCTTAGGAATCCCCTTAGGAATCGGGTCGAAGTTGGTGGAGAAGAATTTAACTTGATCTTTAGCTTCGTCAAATTTCTTCGCGTGGTTTTTCCCCTCGACTGCTAAAATGGGGATATCGTTTACTAAAATCAGAAAGTCAGTTCGCTGTTCACCTAAGAAGGTTCTGATTGAGAATTGAGGATAACGAACTGAATTTTCCTGAGGAATGTCTAAAATATCTAAAAACGGCCAAACTACTTGGTGATAGTAGTCTTGTTCATTGTGACACTTTCTTTGAAGAAGTTTCTGGATTTCCCCGTTAAATTTCATATTTACTTATAGGTGCTGATTGATTCGCTCTTACCGAAGATTATGTCCTCGACTTGTGTCTTTAAATTCTCAAACTTGGTTTTTAGCAAATCATAAGCTTTTTGACCCACACGAGGCGTATCATAAAATTCGTCTAACATCTTCGTATAACAAAGCTGAATAGAATCCTGAATAGACTTGGGAAATTGGGGGATAATCAAAGACTTCACTTCATCAAAACTAATGTTCGTCATGCCCGATACGCCGTGTTGTGTTCTTTCTATTATTTTTCTTCCGACATCAGTTGAAAAAAACATTGCTACTGTAGCGGGTGAGAATCCCTTTATCCTGATTACATCTATATGTTGACTAACGTTCATTTTGCCAAAGTCTCTATCTACATAAATGCAACGACCTAAAGAGGGCCACCCACTATTTATAAAAAGGATATCGCCTTTTGCAACTCTGCTCCTTTTGGGATCATTATAGGTGTTCTCCTTAACCTTATCTTGATCCTTCTCGAAAACGATCTCTCCATAGTAGCCGACATTTCTGACCTGTAAATAAATGACCTTACCTTTAGAACTTAATTTTCGCTGACCTACTTGACCATAGGTAATAAATTTTATAAACTTGCCAAGTTTCTCTACAGGGAACCTCTTCTCGAGTTGTTCAATTGCAGTTGTATATTTGGGATCCCAATAAGACGGATCAATTCTTCCACCTTCTAACTTTGTCGTTAATACTATTGTTATCATCGAATAGAAATCTTTACCCATCTCTATTTCCTCATTTTCTTTGCCGCATCTAAGACTTCTTCAAAATACTTCTCTAAATCTATATTGCTTCCATTTCCCTGATTGGGTGAGGTCAGAAGAACTTTCTTTCTTGCGGTCTCCTTAACAGTTTCACCGGTCTTGCGCTTCTTCATAAAAAGGATAGTGGTTTTAGCATTAGCTCCTGCGCCCGCAAAGACCTTGCGAGGAAGTGAGACTATAGCTAAGTGTCTTCCTTTTTGTAACATCCAATCTCTGAAGTACTGTGTCTGGGCGTTAGCAAATATTCCCTCAGGTAAAATAATGGCAATAATACCGCCAGGTTTAGCTAATTGCAGAAAACGTTCAGTGAATAAAATCTCTATGGGAAAATTTATCAAAACTTTAATATGCTTTGGAGAAAGTTGCACTTCGTTGGCGGCTTTCTTCCATACCTTGGTGGCTCTTAAAAGAAAATCCGTTCTTTCTTTACCCGGAGGAAGGCTATAAATATTTTCAAACAAATATTGCTGTGTCTCTTCCGAATTGCCAATCTCATTTCTTGACCCCTGTATTTTCCACGATTCGTAGCTATCTTTTAGTGTGTTCGTTAGTCTGACGAGTTGGCTTTGACTTTTTGATAATGCTGGCGGATTGTTCAAAAATGACATGGGGTTTTCTTTAACTTTTTCTTTTATCTTTTCTTCCTCTCCAAAGAGATTAATGATTTTCTTTTCCTTTGCCGTATTGTTCTCCAACAACCTTGAGAGCTCTGCTAATCCGGTTCCCCCATACGGAGGATTCCCTATCACCAGATCGAAGGATTTTTTCTTTATACCGTCTTCTTCCTCGTCCATTAAACCATCACAAATATAGAGATGAAGTTTACCAAACACATTGAGCTTTCTCCATTCTTTTTCCACCATGGGATCTATGTCACAGCCGAAGAGATTGACTCGAGAGGTGATTTTATGCTCCAATGCATATTTTAGAAATATTCCTTCTCCGCAAGCTGGGTCAATTATCTTTATTAGTTTCTTGGTTCTCTTGGGCAAAAACAACTTCGCCATTTCATACATAAACGCCACTACATTTTCTGGCGTGAAGTATTGCCCCAACTCTTTTTTCTTTTGTTTTTCTGCTACCTGCGTAAGCATATCTTTAGAATGGGTTAAGCTTCTAATGTGTTCGTTCCTTTAGAATATAAATAATTCTTAAAAAGATTCAAACAAAAAATAAAGGTGATGGGTTTTTGTTTTAATTTTGTCAAGCAGGTTTCGCCATGCTTGACCTACGCTTCCTTATCCTTTGATACTTCCCAAAGGTCTTAACTGCAGCACTTTTTTAGAGATGCCGAGGGCATCGACGGTATTCACCACCTCGTCGATATTTTTATAAGCCAAGCCCGCTTCTTCAGCCAACCCGGACATGGAAACTGCCCGCACCACCATGCCCCTATCAGTCATCCTCTGCCTCAGTTCCGTTCCTCTAACTTTCCTTTTAGCTTCCATACGGGACATGACCCTTCCTGATCCGTGACAGGTTGATCCAAAGGTCATCTCACGGGCTTTCTGGGTTCCTGCCAGAAGATATGACCCGGTCTCCATAGAGCCTCCGACAATTACCGGCTGTCCGACCTTTCTATAGATTTCGGGGACGGCTGGGTCATTAGGTGGGAAGGAACGGGTGGCGCCTTTTCTGTGGACAATTACCTTTTTTTCTTCACCGTCTATATTGTGTTTCTCGATTTTGGCGATGTTGTGGGCTACATCATAGATTATATGCATTCCCATATCCTTAGCATCCTTTTTGAAGACTTCAGCGAAACCTTCTCTGATCCTGTGGGTGATGACCTGCCTGTTGGCAAAGGCGGAATTAGCCGCACAGACCATGGCAGAAAAATAGTCCTGCCCTTCGGATGAGTTAAAGGGGGCACAGGCTAACTCTTTATCCAAAATCTTGATCCCATATTTTCTCATGGCATCAAGAAATATTTGAAGATAGTCGGTGGCGATCTGGTGACCAAATCCGCGAGAGCCACAGTGCACCATAATAAAGATCTGATTTGGTTTTGAAACTCCATAAACTTTTGCTATCTCTGGATCATAAATCTGATCGGTTAATCCCACTTGAATCTCCAGATAATGATTGCCTGATCCCAAAGTTCCTAACTGATCCATGCCTCGAGAAATCGCCTTTTGGCTTGCTTTAGAGGGATTAGCGCCCTGCATATGTCCGCTCTCCTCAATTCTTTCTCGGTCCTCTTGCCAGCCGTATCCATTCTCAATGCACCAGTCCACCCCTTTGATCATAATCTCCCTAAAGGTGTTTGAGTTCAACTTGACGAATCCTTTGGATCCAACTCCAGCCGGCACCAACTTAAAGAGGGTGTTCATTAAAAGTTCCATTTTTGGCTTAACCTCTTCCAGGGTGAGATCGGTTCGGATCAGTCTGACTCCGCAGTTGATGTCAAATCCTATTCCGCCTGGGGAGATCATTCCATCCTCAGTGGAAAAGGCGGCCACCCCACCGATGGGAAAGCCATAGCCCCAGTGTCCGTCCGGCATGCATAACGCATGTTTTTGGATACCCGGAAGACAGGCAACATTTGTGATCTGCTCGAAGACCCCTTTATCCATGATTTGCATCAATTTTTCCGAAGCAAAAATTCTTGCCGGAACCCTCATTCCTTCTTTTTCTGTTTTGGGGATTTCCCAAACGCCCTCTTGGATTTTTTCCATCTGCATGATACACCTCGTTTTCTAAAAGAAGCTCGAAGTTCGTTTATCGTTGGCGAAACTCGTATCGAAACTCGATGCTCGAGGCTTGAAGCTCGGGAAATATCGGTTCGAGTTTCGATCTTCGCTTTTTCCAGCATCGCTACCGTCAAACCAGCTTCGAATCTCCCATTAAGTATCTAAGATAACTTTAGCCGTCCATTTATTATCTGTTTTCTTCACCTCTAAAAGGTGATAGGTAACAGCTTTCACGTCAATCTTCACCTTGTGTTTTTCTGCATCGATCGGCTCACCCCAGACCGATGCTTGCAATTTATATCCATCTGGTTTTTCAATTTTGATTTCGTATTTGCTGAAAAGTGTCGCCTTTAGATCCTTCAAATAGATTAATTCCGCTAACCAATTAAACAACAGCCCCTCCAGATCCTCACTTTTAACCTCAATTTCTTCCTTCTTTTTTGCCTCCACAGTTTTAGTCTCTGCCATGACCTCGAAAGTAGCCTGAGCGCAGGCTTCGAATAATTCCTCTAAGCTTTCGCCTTCGGCCTCAAAAGCACTATCGGCAATGGCCACATCTTCTAAGAATTTATATTTTCCCATCTTTAAGAAGTTTCTCTCCTTTTTATGCCCACTTTTATACGTCCCCATCTTTCTTTTTGTTTTTTCTCTTGGGGATTAATCCTTTTTTCCTATGGATTCGGAATTCGGGCTTTAACCCGCCGCCAAGAAAATCCATGCAAAGATTAGCATAGTGGCGTGTAACATAAATTCGTTCCCTATTGTAGTTGCCTGATTTATCAGGCGTACTGGCGACAGTGCTCAATAAATTGAGCAACTACATACACCCTGAACTTTTGTTACAGTCCACCAGTGACAAATACTGATAAGATCAAAGCAATTTGGATGCTGCCACAGACCAAAGCGTAAATCTCATCTTCAATCGGTCGTTTTATTAGGGGAAGACAATGAGCAAGCTCACTGAAACACGTTAAAATAACACTGTGTAAATTTTTCGAAAGAGCACACCAAGTCCCAAAGAAAAGTGCGCCGCAAGCAAAGAAGGTGATTGTAAATCCGTTTCTTTTATGCGGCGCACTTGGTATCAGATTGAATTTCTTTTGCGTTAAGTAGCTTTTTCAATGCATTCCACCGGGCAGATGGCTACGCAGCGCGATCCTCCCTCGATACCCTCACATTCGTTACATTTTTCAGGATCAATTACGTATATGTCACCTTCGCTGATTGCCGTGTTTGGGCATTCAGGAAGACAGAGTCCACAAGCGGTGCACTCGTCTGTGATCCTCATCGCCATAAAATTCACCTCCTTGTCTTTGCTCTTTGTTTTTTCCTCCGCTTTAATCAAAAACTTTCACTAATATACCAAAATGAAGATGGAATTGTCAACAATTATTTCTAGTGGAGTTTCCCTCTTTTTTTTCAGCCCCACCCCCACATGCTGAAGGGCGTGTTGAAAAGCTCTCTCGTTCGTGCGGGAATTGTCGTCAAGATCCCGCTCCGCGGGAGATTTTTCCGCCTTTGGCGGAATCCCGGTGACCCGTACGAACTGGGTCGGGAATTCTCCCGCGAAGCGGGATCCCGGTGACAATTCCCGACCCAACTTAAGTAGAATTTATTATAAGATGCCAACTAAAGATGAATCCGTTTAATCCGTTACATCCGTTGACAGC
>JALHUP010000390.1 GCA_022866585.1 Candidatus Zixiibacteriota bacterium
AAAAAGAGAAGATTCAGCCCCAAAAAAGCTGAAATGGATCAATTTGCCATTGACTCTTTATATCATGTGAATGGATTTCTGGATGCAGAGTGCAAAATTGAAGGTGTGGAAGAAAAGAAGAATAAAGTTATGGTGATGGTGAGCATAAAGGAAGGGATTCAGACCAAACTCAGCCATATCTCCTCAAGCGGTGGATTGCCTGAATTTGAGGAAAAAGTCAAAAAGGAGATAAAAATTTTAAAAACAGGCGATCCCTTCAATCAAGTCAAATTGAATGAGGTTGCCTTTAACATTAAAACCGTCTACGCCAACAACGGTTACCCCTATGCTGATATTCGGTTGCTGGTAACAATGAGCGAAGATAAGACGGAAGCAGACTTAACCTTTAAAATAGATGAAGATAAAAAGGTCTATTTTGGCGAGGTATCTTATAAAGGCCTGAAACGGACCAAAGAAAATGTAGCAAAAAGGGAGTTGACTATAAAAAAAGGAGAGGTCTATTCCCGGGCAAAGATCATCGACAGTGAGCAGAGGCTTTTCTCCACCGGGCTTTTCAATTATGTCACTTTAGATGCTTTGGAGGCACAAGAAAAACCACAGAATCCGGATTTCACTTTAAGGGCGGTGGAGAAAAAGCCCTCCTATATTGGAGTCAAAGCGGAGCTGGCTCAAAATCAGCAGGAATATCAGACGCTCGATTTCACCGGGGAATGGGGAAACAGAAATTTAGCCGGAACCGCAAGAAAGATAGGGTTCTCCGCCTACTATGGCTACAAGATTCTTCCCAAAATAGAGAGGCTTTCCAATCGGCTCACCATCGGGTATGTAGAACCCTGGTTTCTGGGGACTCGCACGGTTTTGAACCTCGACCTCTATTATGAGCCGGGAGTAAAAAGTGCCGTGCAGAGGTATCGCATCGAGTCGTTTGGAGGAAATGTCAACTTCAGCCGGGAATATAAAAAGTATACCAAAATATGGCTCACTTATAGCTATCAGCAAGTAAATATCTACGATATACCTCCAGACACACTGGAGACCTATAAAAGGGAAAAGGGGATAAACGTCCGCCGCAAGATAATTCTTTCCGGAGAAAAAGATACCCGGGATAATATCTTTATTCCTATAAAGGGTTCTTTCACTCAGGTCTCCACAGAATATGTAGGTGGATTTTTGGGAGGGGACAACAATTTCTTTAAGCTCCTCCTCTCCTGGTCCAGATATAATCTTTTAGGCAAACGAAATATCTTGAACGTCCTCGCCACTCGATTAAAATTCGGTTATGTGGAGGGACTTGGGCATAAGGATTATGTTCCCACATTCGATCGATTTTATATGGGCGGAGCGTCCACGGTCAGAGGTTATGTGGAAAATAGCATGGGTCCAAAGGATCAAAGCGGAACCCAAACAGGTGGTAAAATTATGATGCTTGGGAATCTTGAATATCGCAGAGTTCTCTTGTGGAAATTCGGTTATACCATTTTTATAGATGCAGGAAATATCTGGTATAGCGTAAAAGATGTAAAAGGAAAAGATATAAAGTTGACCTCTGGCTTAGGCATTCAATTTTTCACCCCCGTGGGTCCCTTGAGATTAGATTATGGGAGACAGCTCCCCATCAAAAAAAGCCCCCAAACCGGAAGATTTCATCTGAGCATCCTGTATGCATTTTAATTATTGGAGTGTTCGCCTTTAGGCGAACCTGTAAAAACTTAGTTGTGGATGTAAGACATGTAGGGACAGGGCTTGTCCCTGTCCAAACTATCCATGTAAAAAGGGAAAAATCATGCCACAACCGATAATCGGAATCACCTGCTCGATGGAGTATGACGATAAAGCAAGAAAATATCCGACCCCCTACGCTTTCGACTATTTGAAAAGGAGCTATTATGAAGCGGTAGAAAGGTCTGGAGGCATCCCTTTAATTTTGCCCAATACAACAAAATTGAACCTGATAGATCAAATGCTAAAGGTAATAGATGGATTGGTCATAAGCGGAGGAAATGATGTAGATCCCCATTTTTATAAGGAAAAAAAGAAGGCTAAGAATTTAAACTTGACCAAGGAGAGAGATCTTTTTGAGATAGCTTTAGTGAGAAAGACAAGGAGAAGGAAGATTCCTCTCTTGGCTATATGTCGAGGTATGCAATTGGTGAATGTAGCTTTCGGCGGCACTCTTTATCAGGACTTTTCTTTTGAGAAAAAATTTCTTGATCATACCTTGGAAAGTTCTCTTCTTTATAATAAAAAGCACGCAGTGGTTATTCAAAAGAAGACTAAACTATTTTCTATAATTGGAAAGAAGAGGATAGATGTAAACACCAGCCATCACCAGATGGTTAAAAAAATAGCGCCCGGATTTATCTTGAGTGCTTGGTCTGAAAAAGACGAAGTCATCGAGGGAATCGAAACGAAGGATGACCATTATCTTATCTGTGTCCAATGGCATCCGGAGTTGATGAAAGATAAAAGCTCCAGGTTTTTGTTTGATTCCTTGATAAGGGCTTGTGAACAAACGAAAATCTGAGATAGAAAGCGAAAATTCTCTACTATGTCTTACTTCAAGGAGGTAAATATTGTTGAAGCTTTTCTTTCTCATTACCTGGTCGAAGGAAGATTTCCAGAGGGAAAGGCTTTTTTTATAATTGAGTATGTTAGGCGAGATTTTGCTCGGTGGTTTAATTCTCTCAAATATGAAAGGAGGTAAGGAATAAATGGAAGAATTATTGAATTTACATGTTTCCATAGCAGAGATTATTTTGATTATTACTTTGTTCGTTTTAATTTGGCAAACTTGGCTCTTAAGAAAAACCATTAAAAGTAATACTTTTCAAAGCATTTATGATAGATATTTTGATGTCGACAGAATTCTTATTGACTATCCTGAATTCCAAAAATATGTAACCCGAGAAGAAGTTTATGAAAAAATTAAGGATTCCAGTGTCGAAAAATTGAGAGAAAAGTCCTTCATAGAATTAGTGTTAGACCTCTGCGAGCTGATATACTATCAAAAAAAGATGGGTACATATCCGGCAGAGATAACTTACATCGACAGAGTCTTAACAAACCCACACATTAAGGAATACTGGAAATCCGTTCGTGGAACCTATAAATCTGATTTCGTAAAGTATGTAGAAAAATGTTTGTCTGAACAGGAGCAGAGAAGTGAAAATAAAACCAAGTAGACTAAAGAAGGGTGAAACAATAGGAATAGTCTCACCAGCTAGGTGGATGAAGGAGCATGAACTCTATAAGGCGGCTTCTGTCTTTGAACAGATGGGTTTTCGATTAAAGATCGCCTCCCAAAACTTTCTAAAGCAAAATCAGTTTGCTGGTAACGACGATGAAAGAGTTAAGGTAATTGAAGAAATGTTTGAGGACCGTGAAGTAAACGCTATTATATGTGCAAAGGGCGGATATGGTTCATTAAGAATAGTTGACATGCTAAATTATGATTTAATAGCAAGGAATCCCAAAATCTTTATCGGATATAGTGATATTGATGCGATTTTAATTAGCATTTATGAAATGACGGGTTTAGTGACTTTTCATGGTCCTATGCTTTATAGTTTCATAGGCGAAGTTGACCCATTCAACATAACATACTTGCAACATTCAATTTGCAATCCTGAGCCGTATAAAGCGGAGTTTTCGAAAACCTCTCAGGTAAAGGTGCTGAGGGCTGGAATCGCCGAAGGAGAGTTATTTGGTGGGAATCTTAGTATATTAGTCAATTTAATCGGAACAGCACATGATTTTGACACCTCTGGGAAAATTCTTTTCATAGAGGATATAGATGAATACCTTTACAGTTTGGACAGAATGCTACTTCACCTAAGAAGAGCCAGTAAATTAGACAAGTTAGCAGCGCTTATCGTTGGTGAAATGGTGAATATCAAAGATAACGATATTCCATTTGGAAAGGATGTCAATGAGATAATTCTAGATATATGTCGGGAGACAGACTTTCCAATTATTACGAATTTCCCATGCGGTCATGGAAAACACCAGCTTACTATTCCGATTTCGATAAAAGCTAGACTTGAATGCAATGAACGTGGTGTCATTTTATCCCTTTTGGAATCACCCATATTGTGAAACAATTGTTTCAAAAAAGATTCAATACAGTTGGAAAGGCGAAACGCCGGGTGAAACACTACCGAACCTTTTTTAAGAAGCATGTGCCCTTACGGCACTTATTCAAATTTTTTGCTTCCGAAACTTCTTTTTAGGCTGAAACCATGTATGAATGAAAAACAGAGGTTGGAAAAAGTCAATTTTTACATTCGCTTTAGGGTGGATGTTAGCATCCACCCTGCCTAAAAGTGTCCCATCTCTTCCTGAGGTGTCAGAACCCTGTTCTGACACATTTTTATGAATTGTAGCGTGAGAATTTATCCCTGACCTATCCGCTTAATCTGTTGCATCCGTTGACACTTCTCTCCACCAGATACCAAAATCACTCGAACTTTGGGGGTGATAGAGATAGGGTGCCGGTTAGTGGGAGAGGTTGTTATTCCCTCTCCCCTTGGGGGAGATTGAACGAAGTGAAATGCATAGCAGGGTTAGGGTGAGGGGGAATTAAGTTCTGAAGGAGTTAAGGCGTAAGCCTTTTATGCTCCTATCAAGTGTTGTTAGGGGGTTCCCTAACCCCCGACCACCCTACAACAAGCTCACCGCCCGGAACAGGGTTGAGAGGTAAAGGCAAAAGGAAAAAATGAAAAAAATTTTTAAAAAATACCCTCAGATACCTCAGAACCGTCAGAAACATCAGAAACACCAGTCGTCATCTTGTAAATTGGGATAGTATATGAATAAAAAGCAGAAGCTGGCAAGAGTCAATCTATACCTCATAGCGGATAAGAAAATCTGTGGAGATAAAAGAATAGAAGATGTAGTCATCCAAGCCATCGAGGGCGGGGCACAAATGATTCAATATAGAGATAAGGAGTCCAGTGACAGGGAATTTCTTGAAACGGCATCCATACTTCAAACCATCTGCGAAAATAGAAAAATACCATTTATCGTCAATGATAGGGTAGACATTGCCGCTTATCTAAAAGCAGACGGAATCCATTTGGGTCAAGATGATCTCCCTCCAAGAATTGCCCGCAAGATTTTAGGTCAAAGCAAAATAATCGGAGTATCTGCGGAAAACATAGACCAAGCCAAAGAGGCAGAAAAACATGGTGCGGATTATGTGGGCATCGGTCCAATATTCGATACCCTTACAAAAAAGATAGAAAAATCTGTCGGCTTAGAGATCATAAAACAAGCAAAAAAATATTTGAAAATCCCATTCTTCCCCATTGGCGGAATCAATTTGGAAAATATAGATCAAATTGTCCACGCTGGTTCGATAAGAATTGCCGTGGGCTCCGCAGTGATTTCTGCAAATGATGTCAAGACTGCTACCCGGAATCTTTTAGAGAAAATCCAGCATCTGAGCTAATTCAAAATTCAAGATTTTAAATCTTGAACTTTTAATTTTTCAAATCTTGACAAATTTAGTAAACATTATTATCTTTTTACCGTAATAGTAGAGAGGTGAAAAGATGAACATATCCACCAGAGGAAGATATGGTTTAAGGGCGCTTTTGGAGATCGCGCTCCAACCAAAGGGAAGACCGCTGACCATCAGGGACATATCTGATAAGCAACAGATGTCGGTTACCTACTTGGAACAGATACTTCATAAGCTGAAAAAAGCTGGAATTGTGCAAAGCAGAAGAGGTGCAAAAGGTGGTTATGTCTTAGCTAGAGATGGTAATAAAATAACCGTAAGCCAGATCATCAATGCCTTAGACGGACCAATTTCGATCTCCTACTGTGATGCACCTGATCTAAGAGAGAAAAGCTGTATCGGACCAGAGGTGTGTGTCTCCCGCATTTTATGGAAAAGGTTGGAGGATTTAATAGACAAAGCCCTTTCCAGCGTCACCTTAGCTGACCT
>JALHUP010000391.1 GCA_022866585.1 Candidatus Zixiibacteriota bacterium
TCTGAATGTGGGTCAATCTCTATGTCACCTATTCCGGGAAAGTGCTTGGCGCAGGCTAAAACATTTTCAGATTTGATCGCCTCTATAGCAACCTTAGACATCTCTGCCACCCAGACCGGATTTTCTCCAAAAGACCTTTCGCCAATCACCGAATTCTTCGGATTAGTTAAAACATCCACTACTGGAGCTAAATTTACGTTTATGCCTAATCTGGATAATTCTCTGGCTGTGGTTTTATAAGCTTCAAACACACCCTCTTTATCTTTTCTGTCGCCATAGAATTTATTGGATGGAAAAACAGGAAAATCTTTTGCAATTCGATTAACTCTTCCTCCTTCCTGATCGATCATAATAAAGAGTGAATGTTCTGATTTTGACTTTAGCTCCTTTATTGTTGCCGAAATCTGCTTGGGCGATTCGATATTTCTGGCAAAGAGAATTATCCCACCCAGATTTTGTTTTTCTATCAGATGTAGAAAATCATCTGTGGAGAATTTGCCTTCAAATCCGAAGACAAAAAATTGACCCAACATTTTGGGACTGAAGCTGCTCATCTTGAAACAGTGAATATCTTCTTCTGGATGAAGCCTTGTGGCTGTTCGTTCTTTCTAGTGGCGTGTGACATAAATTCGTTCCCTATTGTAGTTGCCTGATTTATCAGGCGTACTGGTGACAATGCTCAATAAATTGAGCAACTACATATGCCCTAAACTTTTGTTACAGTCCACTAGTGCTTTGTCTACAAAATAAGATTTCTATGTTTATCGTTTATCGGTTTGGGTTTCGGCTACGCATCGTAAATCGTATAACGGTTTCGTCTATCGTTGTTCTTTAGACGATAAACGGTATATGATAACTTTTTAGATGATACCTAACCGACTTGTAGTGAGTGTAGCGAATCTAAACCGCAACCCTTTAAAACCAAACCCAAAATACGTCCCACACTTTGCGGGACGAGGATGTCATTGTTATCTAATTAACAAAACACTATGGTTTAAACTGCGCAGACCTTATTTTTTCCCCTTCCTTTAGCTAAATACAAGGCTTGATCCACCTTTTCTATTAGCTGTTTCGGGGTAGTCCCATTTTCCGGATAAGTAGCGACTCCCAGACTCACTGTCACCTTTATCATCAAACCGCTCTCTTCAACTTCAAAATCGGTCGAGTCCACTTGATGGCGAATCCTCTCGCCGACCATCTGTGCATCTTTTTTATTTGTTTGAGGCAAGATCACGGCAAATTCTTCTCCACCATAACGGCTGACCACATCTACATCCCGCACCGAATCTTTGATCCTTTGGGCTAACTCCTTTAGAACCTTATTGCCGAAAAGATGTCCATAGGCGTCGTTACATCTTTTGAACCAATCTATGTCGATCATAACTAAGGACAAAGATTGCTTATAACGTTCTGCTCTTTTTATTTCTTGAGAAAGTTTCTTAATGAAGTAGCGGTAATTATATATTCCGGTCAGTTCATCCACAATGGTCAACTCTTTGGTCTTCTGATGTAAGGAAGCATTCTCCATGGCTAATGCCGCCGAATTCGCCAAAATGGAAAATATCTTTTCATCCTGATCCAGAAAAGCTCCCACCCTTCTGGAGAAAGCATTCAATACTCCGATCACCTTGCCCCGAGAGATCATGGGAACAGCCAACTGGGATTTAAACTGATCTGATTCTCTTTGGTGCCCAAAAGCTTGGGTGAGATCGAAGATTCGCACAGGTTTTCCAGCTGTAACCATCTCCCAAGTTCCATTTAAGCGTTTTTTGACCGGCTCCGAATATTTTATCTTTTTCCCCTCGGAAATCTCTCCCAAAAGAGAAAGGGTATTGGAATCACTTAGGATAAAAATTGAACAGAACTGGTAGCCTAAAATCTTCTGCATGATAACAAGAAGCTCATCCACCACTTCCTCTAAATTCAAAATCGCTCCTAAATTCCGTGAGGTTTCATAGATGGTTTCAATTTGAGCTTGTGATTTTTCTAACTCCGAGGTTCTCTGATTTAAAATGTCGAACATTCTTAGAAGTTTAGCCCGAGACCTATCCAGATTTTGTATTACTGCGCTGAAGGCAACCACGAAAGCCCAGAAAACTATAATCTTTACAACCAGATAGTTTGCGGAAAGGGTGGCTAAATCACCGCTTTTGATCCCAAGATAAAAGAGGGAAGAGACGAACGCCAAAGAGAGCCCAGCCAAAAGTCCTGCGACATAACTGGCAAAAGGAACAACCAAGAAGTAAAGAAGGAAAAAATCACCTCCCTTTCGGTCTGTGAAAAGAGTCAAAAAGGTGATGAGGACTACGTCCAAAAAGGAAGTAAAGAAATATGTGGGTCTTATCTTGGCCTTATTCCTATTTACGTAAATAAAAAATCCAAAAGAGTAAACTGAAAATACGCAGAAAAGTATCCAAACTCTATGGTCCTGTTCTTCTGGTGCAAGAAGA
>JALHUP010000058.1 GCA_022866585.1 Candidatus Zixiibacteriota bacterium
TCCAAATATTGTCTGACCATCTCCGTGAAATATGGAGCTTGACCAGCCGAAAGAGAGCTTGGATTCAGTTCCAAGGGGAGTCTTTCTAAGCTGTCAGCTAACTCCTTAGGGATCTTTTTGTAATCCTTCATTGATTCTAACACTGTATTTCTTCTTGCTAAAGCTAAGTCAGGATGATCAATGGGGGAATATCGGCTTGGATTTTTGGGAATCCCAATTAGGATCGCACACTCGGAGATGGAAAGATCCTCCACGTTTTTGCTGAAATAGAGTTGAGCCGCGGCTTGAACTCCATAAGCCCCTTTACCGAAATAACATTGATTTAGATACATCTCAAGGATTTCTTCTTTGGAATAAGTCCTTTCGATCTTTATGGCGGTCAAGACCTCCTTAATTTTGCGTGAGATGGTTCTCTCCGGAGTAAGAAACAGAGTTCGCGCTAACTGCTGAGTGATGGTGCTCGTTGCTTTTATCTGCTCTCCTGACCAAAAACTAACCCACACAGCGCGACACATGGATAACAGATTGACCCCCCAGTGCTTGTAAAATCTACGATCTTCGGAAGCCAAAAGGGCATTTATTAAATTAGGAGGCATTCGGTCCAAGGGGACTTGTGTTCTTCTCTCCGTGTAAAACTCCTTGATCACCTTCCCATCAACAGAGTAGATTTTGGTAGTCAAACTCGGTTCGATATTGTGCAATTGTACCAATGAGGGTAAATCCTTTTTGTAGTCCTGATACTTCTTGACCATTACCAGCACCAAGACAGCGAGGAACAAAAGGATTACCCCGGTGAAGATCAAAAGCTTCTTTTTTCTTCTTTTGCTGGACTTTTTTAAAGACGCCATTTTTCGCTTTTATGTCATATATGGAGTAGCAGAGCTTGCTCTGCGTCAAGTCACGAGACAAATGTCTCTACTCCTGTTAAAGAAATTACATTAACATACGATTAGAAACTAAAGAGTATTAAAGAGAGAGTCAAGATAAATTTGACTTGATTTTGTGAGGTTTTTAGTGTAATATTGACAAAATCCGAGTAACGGAGTTAAGGCGTTAGCCTTTTAAGCCTATCTTGGGAGGATAAATGTTAAGTTTAGAAGAACAGTTAAAAATCATAAAAAGAGGAACAGTGGAGATTATACCGGAAGAGGAATTGATCCGGAAGTTGGAAAAAGCCATTAAGGAGAATAAACCCTTAAGGATAAAGCAGGGCTATGATCCTACCGCTCCAGACATACATTTGGGGCATACCGTCTGTCTAAGAAAATTGAGGCAATTTCAAGAAATAGGGCATCAGGTGGTATTGATCATCGGAGATTATACCGGGATGGTGGGCGACCCTTCTGGTCGATCGGAGACCAGACCCCAGCTCTCCTATGAAGAGATCAAAAAAAATGCGAAGACATACCAAGAGCAATTTTTTAAAGTGGTAGACAAGACAAAAACTGAGGTTCACTTCAATGGTGAGTGGTTCAGCAAGATGAGCTTTCAGGAGATAATGCATTTGGCTTCGAAATTCACTTTGGCAAGAATTTTGGAGAGAGACGATTTCTCCAAAAGATACAAAGAGCAGATACCTATAAGCATACACGAGCTTTTTTATCCTTTGATGCAGGCTTATGATTCGGTGATGATAAAGGCAGATGTGGAGATCGGAGCGACAGAACAGAAGTTTAATCTTTTAGCCGCAAGGCAGATTCAGGAAATATATGGGCAGGAGCCTCAGGTGATCTTGACCATGCCGGTGTTGCCGGGGACGGACGGAGTCCAAAGAATGGCTAAATCCGTGGGCAACTATATCGGCGTGGCAGAACCTCCTAAAGAAATCTTCGGCAAAATCATGTCCATCCCGGATGATTTGATTTATACCTATTTTGAACTTTTGACTGATATTGCGGAAAATGATTTGCTCAAAATAAAAAGAGATTTTGAGGATAAAAGCACAAATCCGATGATCTTAAAAAAGAGATTGGGAAAAGAGATTGTAAGGATGTATTACAATAAAGAAGAGGCGGACAAAGCTTGTGATGAGTTTGAAAAGGTCTTTTCTAAAAAAGAGCTACCCGAAGAGATACCGATCAAACATTTTGAGCATGATGAACCAGAGATTTGGATAGGACATCTTCTCGTCAAAGCCGGATGCGTCCAATATACTAGCGAAATTAGACGGCTGATAAAACAGGGCGGACTTTATATCGACAATAAAAGAATAGATGACGAAGACTTGAAAGTCCCCGTTGAAGGCGAAAAGCTGGTCAAGTTGGGAAAAAGAAGGTTTTATAAGATCATAGGGAAAGTTAGCAGATAGAATAGTGTTGGAGCACGGGGCTCCTGAGCTATTACTAATACAAAGTCTTTGCGATTTTCTCGACGCCGTCAATTAGCTCCGATACTTCATCCTCTGTTGGTTCTCGATTCTTCTTATGTCCGCACAGATTACGAAGATCGCCTAGGCGTTGTATGAACCGCCATTGGGGAACATCCACCACATTGTTATTCTTTAGTAGGTCATTGTAATCAGCGATAGTAGGATTCTTCTTGCATATAGTGGCACCGTGGTTTGTGCAAACTTGGGATAGGTGCGACTCCAGAACGACTCCGGCCACCACACCAGCAGGCCTTAAGAACCCATTCTTGTGCAGCTCTCGTGCAGTTTCTAGTTCTGAATCAAAAAGGTCAGCTTGTGCTAATTGTCTGATATCAAACAGACTGCTTTCAAATCTGGCTTCGACTGACTTGAGGATTTGGAGTTGTATTTGAAAACGCATAGTCGTAGCCGCGAAGTCGTCAAACAGCTTCTTACCCGTCGCAGTGCTCACGTTGGTCCTCACACCCATGAGCCAGTCCTGTATCGTGTATGTCATTAAGCTAATGCCTTTTCGACGTGGGTCACCTTTGTACAAGGTCTCGAATTCAGACAGACGCGCCGGCACCGTTTGGCGAATTAGCGAGCAGGATTCGGTGTACCACTTTTGGTAGTTGTTCTCGAACTCGCCGTGGACTTCCTTTTTCAGTTCGCGAGTCTTCTTGTCAAGTTTGCCCTTCTCTTCACGGGATCTAATGGCCAGGTCTATGGACATCAAGTCCCCAAGAGCTAAAAGCCTCTTTAAGTCGTTCTTATATCGGTCCAGATTTGATGCCATTTTTTCTTCTAGCGGCTGAGCGATTTAGTGGATCTTTCAGAAATTAATCGTGTCAGGAGCACGGGGCTCCTGACCCACTACTTAAATGTTCAAAATAGAAATTCTCCTACTTTATCAAAATTATCCAATCCATCACTTTCTTTCTGAGTAATCCTTAAAACCAAGTTTACAAGATCTTCTGCATCTTCATATTCTAAATGTTCAAAAGCCGATTTTGATATATATTCTTCTGAATGAGATAGAAGATGTTCTACTACATTAAACCCTGTAGTGGTTAAGGACACTAAAATATCAGGAACCATACGTCCACCGTACCACATTTCTTCAAATTCTCTTTGAAATGGTTCCGTTAGATTCGTTGACCATACTTTTATAATACAGCGTAAAACAAAATCAAACACATCAGAGCCGATTGAAACTCCACTTCCATTGTCAACAAGTTCTAAAAGGGCAACAATTCTACACATCCTTAACTCAAAATATTTACCTTCCGGATTTATACACGAAAGTAAGAATTCGATACCTGTAATTTCTCTATTATTATCTAGTTCAAGTGGTGCCTTTTTGAAATCCATCAATATTTCAGCTTCAGATAGACAAAACTTATCTTCTCTTGAAATCGTTATTAACTCCTCCCTAACTTTATCATTAAAATAGTTCTGTTTAGAGACTGTTATTGGACCTTCGTTAGACAGTTGATGCTTTACTCTTGTATAAATTGTCAAATCTTCAGTAGGATTATGTAATATCAGGATAACCGGTAAGTTTAATTTCTTCCAATATCTTCGATGTTTCTTTTCAGGATAATACTTGATGAAACCATTAGTTTCGTTTTTGAAGTAGCTCTCACCAGATTTAACTTGAACCGCTACGATTATCCCTGTACTTATCGATGAGCTAGGTTCAAGAAACTCTATTTGACCATCAATTCCTAAGTCTGGATTTGGTGTAGCTCTCCAGATAGCATCCATTTCAGAACAAATGGAATAGACTTTTGATATTCCTCTATGTTCTTGACTGATGTTGCTTGAGCACATATCCTGAAAGAGTTTATGTGATTAATCTGCGCTCTCTAACCATTCATTATATGGTTTTCATATAAGGATTTTTGTCTACCTTAGCGCCAGCCAAAGACTTCCAACCATATCACGCGCAAGCTGCGTCTTGCCAGAGAGTCAATATCTATTATAATTATTTATGCAACCTTGTCAACCACTTTTTAACTTACTTTCCCGATGGGTAGTGTTTGATTTGTATAAAGGCTCTCCGTAGGGGTCGGATTCATCCGACCCGAAACGTCAGCTTGTAGTGAACTTGCCTTTCGACAAGCTCAAGGGGGTGAGCTAAGTCGAACCTTGTGGTTGCCCGAAAAAATCCACCTCTTCCCCTCGATCCCCCTCTCCACAAGTGTGGAGAAGGGGACAAAGGGGGTGAGGTCTGCTCCCCTCCGTTTAATCAGCTGTGAGATATTTTCATGCAACCAGGAGGAGAGATATTCCGTAAAAAGATATAAAACCTTAAAGAGAGGAGGTTCAAAATGTTTTCTAAAAAAATCTTAGCCTTAGCCATGGGGATGCTTGTCCTCATTTTCGGCTTGCAGAATTTAAAGGCTCAAACCCTTGAGGAGATTTTGAATAAGCACATGCAAGCTTTAGGCGGGGAGGAGGCGCTCAAAGCCGAGAGAAACTCTATAGCGGAGGTTGACATAATCGTTCCCGGTGGACTGACCGGAAAAGTTAAGAACTATTTCAAATACCCGGACAAGCTTAGAACTGAAATGGATTTGAAAGTAGTGAAGCAGTTAACCATCTATGATGGCGAGAAAGGATGGGTTCAAGATGCCAATGGTCAGGTTCGCGAATTAGCTGGCATGGAGCTGGAACAGACCAAAAGTGAACTCTACTTTAGTCTTTACGGATACCTGTTTCCGGAAAGGGCTAAAGGAAAAGTAGAATATTTGGGACGGGAGGAGGCAGGTGGCATAAACTATTATGTGGTTCAAGCTACTCCCGAAGGGTGCGATCCAGTAAAAATGTTCATCAATCCAGAAACATACCTGATAGATAAAACCGTTAGCAAGTATGATATAGTTGTGGCTACCAATTATTTTTC
Source organism: Candidatus Zixiibacteriota bacterium (assembly GCA_022866585.1). Lineage (GTDB taxonomy): Bacteria > Zixibacteria > MSB-5A5 > MSB-5A5 > SM1-73 > SM1-73. The sequence continues at coordinate 5,256 of JALHUP010000058.1, forward strand.
TGATTATAAGGATTTCGAAGGAGTGAAGGTGGCGACCTCTATGGTTATCAATATGGGGGATACTGCTTATGACATCAGATCCACCTTGACAAACATCGAATTGAATCCTGAATTATCTGATGATCTCTTTAAAATACCATCGCCTTCGGAAAAAGACTACAAATTTCCACCTGGAAAGAACTTTGTGGAAATCCCTTTTGTCCTGAATAGCAATCATATCTATATCCCAGTTAAGATCGGTGGCTCAAAACAGTTGAGTTTTATATTAGACACTGGCGCAGGTGGTCCGGTTTTGGATACCCAGACCGCCAAGGACCTGGGTTTGAAGACAATAGGCAAATTTGAAGGGCGGGGCGCAGGTGAGGGAACCCAAGAGGTCAATCTGGTTTCACTGTCAAGCGTCAGACTCGGTGATCTGGTCATAGATAGTGTTTCCGCAATGACCATAGGCTTAAAGCCGCTTAGCAAATATGAGGGGATGCCGGTTGACGGGATTTTAGGATACGACATCTTCAGCAAATTTGTGGTCAAAGTCGATTATGAAAATCAAAAGTTAACTTTGTATGAGCCGTCAAGTTTTGAATATACTGGCAAGGAAGAGATTCTTCCTATAACGCTTGAAGAGAGTCACCCCCATATCAAGGCAAAAATTGATGGTCAATATGAAGGCACCTTTGTGATCGATACAGGAGCCAGAAGCAGTCTGGTTCTTAATACACCATTTGTCCAAAAATATAATCTTGGGGCAAAAACCGGCAAAAAGATCGATGTCTTCTCTGGCATAGGTATAGGGGGAAAAGCCCCGGGCAAAGTTACCAGAGTAAAAAGCATTGAGATTGGTAAATTCAACATACCTGCTCCTGTAACCACTCTATCTTCATCTGAAAAGGGTGCATTCGCCAGTGAAAAGATCGACGGTAATATTGGCGGCGGCATTCTCAAA
>JALHUP010000392.1 GCA_022866585.1 Candidatus Zixiibacteriota bacterium
CAAACCTTGTTTCGGATTATAGGCATCTATCGGGTATTCTACCAAAGTGGAAATCAGGGCTGATTCAGAAGAGGAAAGGGCTTGGCTGGTTTTGGGAGAAAAGCCCGCCCAATCATAAACACAATACAAAAATTGAGTCATCTTATATCCCCACATGAAGTGACTTAGCTCATCGGTCTGAGCCAGACCATCGCCCTTCCAATCATCCTTAACGTGAAACTTGCCTTTTGATTCTCCCCAGGCATTTACCGCCTGATGGAAACCGAGGGTTACCGCCACCAGATTCAACCCCCCTATCACTGAAGCCTTTCTGTAACTGATCCTGCTTTTCATTATGGAATAAGTCGAAGATCCCGCCCTTCGGGTCTGAGCCTCAGGGTCGAAGACCGCAGGCGGGGAAGAAAGACTTTTTTTCTTAGAATAATCCCCCTGTCGAAGATCCCGCCGAAGGCGGGGAACAGAAGAAGAACTTTGGTTAAGTTTAGGTGAATCTTGGTACTTAAGAATTGGAATTTTGCCCCACTTTTTCCAGCCATCTTCATAGTCCGAGAAATCTAAGGAGAAAAGGGGGCTTTGAAAAGAAACTCTTTTTAAGTCGAGAGATGAATCTGATGTGCTATAATTCAGAATCAAACCATGGTCTTTGCTGAATCCATACCCGAAAACGGGGACAACCAAAATGTTGAAAATCCCGCCCTTCGACAGGCTCAGGGTGGTGAGCGACCTGTCCTGAGCGAAGTCGAAGGAAGTTGAACCACCAAAGGCGGGGAAGAAGACAAATACCAAAATCACAAAAGATATATGTATTCTCTTTAGGCTCACATATTTATTATAACCCAATTTTGAATTTTGTCAAGTATTTTAGAGCAGGCCACGTGTCTTCCCCTCTCCCCACAGGAGAGAAGGCAGGTCGAAGATCCCGCCGAAGGCGGGAGTGAGGGGGAAGTATGCCTCACAGCTGATTAAGTGGACTTGTAGTGAGCGAAGCGAATCTATTAAGCTGATTCAGCAATTATTATCTGCTTAATCTGTTTCATCTGTTGGGAAAGATTTTCCTCGCCTTTTTCCATTTTTGAGTTATAATGCTTTTGAATTCACGATACCAAAGACATAGAATTTGGTGAAAATCCCGCCAGAGGCGGGGGTGAGGGGGAAGCATCCCCTGATCTGGTGGGAGTTGAACTCCCGCCCGTAAAGACGAGGGATAGGGGTGCAACCTCTATCCCAACGAAATTCCCATACGAATATACTTGACAATTCAGTTTCTATGGGGTTTATTGTTATCAATTTAATCTATAACTCTGACTTTAAATGATAAAATGTAAGAATTGTGGTGAGGAAATAGAAACCCCAAAAAGAACACTCTTTGAAAAAATCCGAGCTTGGTTGGAACTCATAACTTTTGTTTCCGCTCTTGGCGTTCTTGGGGTTATGCTTTATAATAGTTTTCAAACAAAAGATTCCATAGAACTTACAAGGGAATCGGTGAAAAAAATTGACACTGGTTTTGACCTAACCAGGCAACAAATTGATTTGCAGGCTCAACAAAATGAATTAATGAGGGAGGAATTGAACCTTACCAGAACTTCAGTCGAAGTACAACGGAGTCAGGAAGAGGTTTCAAGAAAAGAATCAATCGAAAGAAATAGACCAAGAATAGAAATAAAACCTCCGGAGGTCATCTTCTCAGATTCGGGTCTCCTTATATATACGACTCTCAAAAACACGGGTTTTTCAGACGCAGAAGATGTTCGGTTATTTGGGAAACGCGGGTTTCCAATTAAAGGAAGATATGATGTAGTTTCCTATTCAGGGGATTCTGCGGAGACTACTAAAATCACTCCGGAAAATTTTAGCCTTACTCCTGACATACTACTAATGCTTCCGACAGACAGTATCAAGTTTGACCAAAGACCTGGAAAAATCACTAAAACTATGGAAACAATGATTGAGGATTTTGTCCCCAAACCATATTATGGAGATTTCTATTCTATAGTGAATATAACGTATAGTTGGTCCATGTACAAAAAGAAGTATGAGGACAGCAATATCTATTATCATATTTATCATCAAAAAGACAGCACATTTTCTACTCGGCTCATAGATGTGAGGATGGCTCCTCTGATGAAATAGGCTAAGCTACTATGAAGAGGAATTTACAGAATACTACGGAGCAGAACAGGGGTTCTGCCACCTCAGTAAAATTCTATTGCCTAAATATCAGGAATACTCAAACCATTCTGGTTTAATCTGGAAAGGAAGCTTACAGCAGGGGCATATTGCTGGAGAAATATCCAATTCAAGTCCACAATTAACACAGACAAAGGGTGCCCATTTTTTTATATATTCGTTGGAAGCCGAAAACTGATGAATCTGTTTGTAATCGTTTAGTTGAACCACTAAGTTGGAATGGTCATAATGAATGATTCCTTGAAATACTCCTGAGCCTATTATTTCAGGATACGTTATTATGCGGCAATTACCACCGTAAGATTCACCCTCTGAACCAGAAGCCAAGGTTTGCAGTAAGTATCTTTTCTGATCTTCCGAAGAGTTGGTATAGATAGAATCATGCCCTAAAGTCCTAAGACCCCAATCTCCTTGTATTATTGTGTTGTGCTTCAGTATTTTCTCCATCTGCTTGGGAGTTGGATTATCATATATCTGGAATATTGAGTACCCGCAGTGTGGACATGGATTCTCAAAATATCGATAGAAGGGTTTCTTACATTTAATACATATTCTCTTATTCATTCTATTCTTCTTCATATGTGAACCAACATTTATTGTATGCACATCTTTCGCGTTGTGTCAAGACCTCAGTCCCCGTGATAAATCGTGTCCTCTGTGTAACAGCAGAAGTAACTTCTCATACCACGCACCAAACTACGGATGGAAATAGTTGTAGATATTCTCTGCCACTCTTTGGCTAATGCCCTCAACTCGCAATAGCTCTTCTAAGCTAACTTGTTTGATTCTTTCCACTGAGCCAAAATGTGAAAGCAAAATTTTTCTTCGGGCAGGACCAATTCCCGGAATTTCATCTAACTCCGATTTTATGATCCTTTTCTTTCGCAATTTGCGGTGATACTCTATGGCAAAACGATGGGCTTCATTTCTAATCCTTTGGAGGAGCTTCAAAGAAGCAGAACTTTTGGGGATCATCAAAGAGTCCGATTTTCCCGGCAAAAATACCTCATCTAATCTTTTGGCTAAGGCGATCGCATTTTGATTTTTAATGCCTAAGGTATTCAAAGTTTCGACGGTTGTAGAAAGTTGCCCCTTTCCTCCATCCACCAAAACCAGATCAGGAAATTCCTTTTTCTCCTCGGATAGTCGTGTGAAATATCTTTTCACCACCTCACCCATCATGGCGAAATCGTCCTGTCCCTCTACGGTTTTAATCCTAAATCTTCTATATTGGCTTTTCTTGGGGCGCCCATCCTCAAAGAAAACCAATGAGCCGACTGCATCCGAAGAACCAAAATTGGAGATGTCAAAGGCCGCTATCTTTCGAGGAGGAATAGAAAGATATAAATCCTTTTCTAAAGATTTAATCACCTGGGGAACTTTCTTTTTTGCCTCCGATTTTTGCAGCAAAAGCTCATCTAAAGAAAGTTGTGCATTGTAAGTTGCCATGTCCAAGAGCCTAACCTTTTCCCCTCTTTGAGGGATGAGAAATCTAACCTTTCCTTCTCTCTTAGAAGTAAGCCAGTCTTGGATCATCTCTTCATCATCTATCTCAACGGGAAGAATAATCTCCGGCGGGATCACGGCTGAATGCATATAGTATTGTCGCAAAAAAGTAGACAAAATCTCTTTATCTTCACTTTCTTTAAAGGCTATAAGATGGAAGTTTTGTCTGCCGATAAGAATTCCTTCTCTGATCTGCAGAGCAACCACAAAGACATCTTTTCCGCCGAAGGCGGATCCTTCGGATTTGTCACGTGCCAAGGCGATTATGTCTTTATCGACTTTCTCCACATCCGCCACCTTCTGCTTTTCCATCACTGAGTCTAAAGCCTTTATCTGATCCCTGATTTTGGCGGCCATCTCGAAATTTTCTGTCTTGGCGTAATGTTCCATTCTTTCTTTTAAATGCAAAAGCAAAGCCTCGTTTCTGCCGGATAGGAAGAGACAAACATTATCAATAATTTCTCTATATTCTTTCTCATTTATCTTTTCTTCACAGGGACCCAAACATCTCTTTATATAAAAGTCCAGACAGAGTTTGATTCTCCTTGGTGAGGGCAAAGCCACATTGCAGCTTCTCACCGGAAAAATTCTTCTTAAGATTCTCAAAGTCTGGCGCATGGCTTTAACATTGGTATAAGGACCGAAATACTTAGCCTTATCCTTCTTTACCCTTCGCACCACCAGAACTCTGGGAAAAGGTTCAAAGGTGACCTTCAGGTAAGGGTATCTCTTATCGTCTTTCAAATTCACGTTATATCTGGGTTTGTATTCCTTAATCAGGTTCGATTCTAAGATCAAAGCTTCCATCTCCGAATCAGTGGCTAAGACGTCGAAATCGGAGATTTTGGAGACTAAAGCGGAGATTTTGGGATGATAAGGGGGCGCATCTTGGAAATATGCTCTTACCCTGTTTCTCAAAGACTTTGCTTTGCCCACGTAGATTATTCTGCCTGATTTATCCTTCATCAGGTATACCCCGGGTTTGGTGGGAAGATTTTCTAATTTGGTTTTTATGTCGCTAAGAACCATAATTAGGTGTAAGGTGTAAGGTGTAAGGTGTAAGGTCTAAGGTGTAAGGTTTTCCTAACATCTTCCACCTTTGACCTATCACCTTCTTTTAAGGAATTACTCTTCTTGCGCCTATATAGCTTTTTCGATAATGTTCATCGTCCAAGGATGATACAATCACCCCGTATCCTTCGGCAGAATGGACGAATTTCCCCTCCCCGATGTAAATTCCCACGTGTGATGGCGAAAATCCAAAGTCTGAGAAAAAGACCAGATCACCATAACCTAACTTTTCTTTGTCCACTTTTTTCACCAGTTTGAAAAGTTTTTCTGTGTTATGGGGGAGAATAAATCCGGCATATCTTTTATAGACCTCCACCACAAATCCAGAGCAGTCTATTCCATTCTTGCTTGCTCCACCTTTTTCATATGGTGTTCCCAGAAAAGACTCGATTATCTGTGCCATTTTGACTTGGTCTATCTTAGTTTGGCTTTCTTCTTCAAAAGAGAGAGTTTCTTTTTTACTTTGATCCTTTTCTTCGAGGGGAGACGGACTCTTTCTTTCAATGGGGTAAGAAGTGTATCTGGGCTGTGAAACACAACCAACAAAGGTCATTAAAATAAGAAGAAGTACAAAATTCTTTTTCGTAGTCATAAGATGGACCCTAAGCAGTGGTAAAATTGGAGTAACAGAGCCCCGCCAAAGGCGGGGTGTCGCTACTCCGAATTCCCTTTCTATAAGACCTTAATCACAATCATGGTCAGATCATCTGCTTGGGGCAGATTGCCGGTGAAGCCTTTCACCGCTTGGTATATATTGTTTTGAATCTCAGGCGCACTCAAATGACAGGAATCGTTTATCACTTGTTTAAGCCTTTTCGTTCCAAACTCCTCTTCTTTCTCGTTTTTCGCTTCAGTTACTCCATCGGTGTAGAGGACTATGATGTCTCCAGGGATAAGTCCCAATGGTCTTTCTTCATATTTTGAATTTTCAAAAGTTCCCAAAGCCACTCCCCCCTCCAGTAAGTATTCCATTCTTCCATCCACATGCCTTAAGATGGGAGCGTTATGACCGCCGTTGGTGAAGGTAAAGATTTTATTCTTGGTGTCCAGAACCCCATATACTGCGGTGACATAAATATCCGATTCCGTGCTCTCAAAAAGGAGATTGTTGACTTTGAACATGATGCTTCTTATGGCATAGTTGTTTCTTATTTCAGCAATCAAGCTGGCTCTG
>JALHUP010000393.1 GCA_022866585.1 Candidatus Zixiibacteriota bacterium
AGCCCCAGGTTTTGCCCCTTTTGATCCCATCGAATTGGCAAAGATGACGGAAGAGATCGTGTGCAAAGGATCGTCTCGCAAGTATACTGGATTTTACAAAGTAGGGGTCTACGGTGGAATTTCTACAGGATATACGGTGGGGTGTTGCTTGAGATGTGTTTATTGCTGGGTGGAATGGTCCAGGGATTTTCCTGAATCGCATGGTCAATTTTTTACGCCCAAGCAGGCTTTCCAAAACCTAATTTTTCATGCTAAAAAGAAAAATGTATCGAAATTGAGAATCTCCGGTGGGGAGCCTACCATAGGAAAAGATCATCTGCTCCAGGTCCTTGAATTTGTGAAGACCACCGATTACCTTTTTATATTGGAAACCAATGGGATTCTTTTGGGATACGATCAGGATTATGTAAAAAGCTTGGATCAATTCAATCGAAATTTGCATGTGAGAGTCTCCTTGAAAGCCGGCACTCCGGAGGGTTTTCAGAAGCGAACAGGTGCTGTAGGTAAATTTTACGAATTGCCATATTTAGCCATCAAAAATTTGAAGGAAACAAAGTTAGAATATCATGTTGCCTGCATGAGCGATCCCCGGGTTATGCCAAGTCAAGAAAGAAACGTGATGCAGGAGAAATTAAAGGAGATTGGTTATCATGGTTATTTAGAGGAGGAATTCTGCGATCCCTATCCCACTGCGGTAGTGCGCTTAGAAAAGGCGGGCTATCATCTGTTTGATTAAAGTCAGGAGTAGCGACACTTGTGTCGCGTCCACGCAGACCAAGGTCTGCTGCTCCAACATAGCACTATTTTTGATTATTGGAGCGGGGTACCCTCCCCCTATTCCTAAAACTTTAAGGTCGAGGGTGGAGGCACCCTCAACCAAGAGGATAGTTTTTTATTATTCAACATAATCTCATTTTTTAATCCCCCTTTTGGTCCCCCTTTAAAAAAGGGAGATTAAAGGGGCCCGTCTGGGAGACTAACGCCGATACGACCAAAGACTTGGGGGGCACAAAAATAACTTTGCATTGACCTCACTTTGACCCGGCGAAGCATCCTGGCGATCTTTCTCCAATGGAGAGGGAGCTTCTTTTCCCTCTGATGTTTCTGACGTTTCTGACCTTTCTGACGTTTCTGACGATGGTTTTTTCTCTTTTGAATCATCCCCGATCATTGATTCTGTGTTCTGAGAAGGACAGAGACGAGAGATGAAATCCTCGTCCCAGATGATGGCGGAAGCTCCCCTTCCTGTTTTCGCTTTTCTAAATCCCATAGTGGAAAGGATCCTGCCAATTCGGGGATAAGTAAGCCCGAATTCTGGGTCTTGAGACCGGCTTTCTTTAGATCTCCCTTGGTTAAAAGTGTCGGTGATGGTTTTAACCGGAAGAATGCCATTTTTCACCTGATCTTTTAGCCCTATGATGGTGTTCAGAATTTGAGTTTCCAGGTTGATAGGCTCGACAGGTTGGGGCGATTCAGATTTTATATCATCGATTAGCTGCCAAAAAATTTCCTCGGATTCTGAGGTTTTGGCTACCTTCTGTTTAAGCTGGATAGCTTTTAAGGCATCCCGGATTTTCGGCTCATAGGAGTCCTTTTCTAATCTTTTAATGCTCTTGTCGATTAATATCTCTAAGAGCTTCAAATCCTTAGGCTCTTCTCTTCGACAAGACTCGGGGTCTACGACTTTTTTGTTCATAATTTAGAGTATGTTTACCATAAGCGATTCGACTAAGCTCGTCATGGGGTGACCTCATATTTGGTCTCCCATAAACAGGCACCCTATCACTATCACCATCAAAGTTCGAGTGATTTTGCTTTTTGGGATAAGAGAGGTTTAGGGTTAGACTGCTAAAACTGGATTCCTGGACCTTTGGATTTACATACCCCCTCACCCCCGCCTCTGGCGGGATTTTCAACCTTCCCTCTCCCCCAAGGGGGAGAGGGGTTCACGAATATATTACTCCCAAGTTATTGGGTTATATGCACTTACCATGTAAAGAATCTTGGTGACACTGCTGGTTATGATGCCTTATAAAACACTTTCCGTTAGATAGAGATGGTAACGGATGGGGCGCCCGTTACCAACCATAGAACGGGTTCGATCTTTCGACAGGCTCAGGATGGTGAGCTTGTCGAACCATGAATCGAACCGCTACAATTGTTGATGGTCGAGGGTGGGGGCACCCTTGACCAACGAGTTTTTTCGGATCAGATACTAAACGACTTCGACCTTTTCCGCATAGTCTTTTGCATATACTCTTTTAAAGGCATCTACCACCTGGGGATCGAATTGTGTGCCGGAACACTTTTCCAATTCCTCCATAGCTCCCCAATGAGGTATACCTTTGCGGTAGGGTCGGTCGGTGACCATGGCGTCGAAACTATCCGCCACAGATAATATTCTTGCACCTAAGGGAATATTTTTGGCTTTTCTGTCTTCCAA
>JALHUP010000394.1 GCA_022866585.1 Candidatus Zixiibacteriota bacterium
AACAGCCCAAGCCATAGCCAAGAAGGTTGGAATTGATAGAGTCCTTTCTGAGGTGCTACCCCAAGATAAAGTTAATGAGGTTAAAAAACTGCAAAAAGAAGGAAAGGTGGTAGCTATGGTTGGTGACGGGATAAACGATGCCCCGGCTTTAGCCCAGGCGGATGTGGGAATCGCCATCGGAACGGGAACGGACGTCGCTATGGAAGCCTCGGACATAACTTTGATTAAAGGTGATCTTCAGGGTGTAGTTGCCGCTATCGAATTGAGCAAAAAGACCATCAAGACTATTAAGCAAAATCTATTCTGGGCATTTTTCTATAACATCCTCGGAATTCCCATTGCAGCTGGGATTCTTTATCCTTTCTTTGGAATTTTGCTGAATCCCATCATCGCCTCAGCCGCTATGGCATTTAGTTCGGTGTCCGTGGTCTCAAATTCACTGCGATTAAGAAAGATGAGATTGTAGTATTGTGTTTTAAACAATTTTGGATTTTTGGAGAAATGAGAAAATATCTTGACAAATTCTTTAGAGCAAGATATAATGATTATGGATATAGAACATCGTATATTATTAAAGGCGACAACCTGTGGGAGACTTGTGGAAAATATGATCTAAGATTGAAAAAGAGGGATTTAATTAAATGGGCAAAAAATACAAAAACCCCCCAATAATCGAAGCAGTATGCGAGTTTCGATTCGAGCCAGGTTCGCCTTGGGATATTACAGTGCCTGGCCTTGTTTATGAAAAAATAAGGGATAGCGGATTTCCTAAGAGACAGCCCATCAGAGATGTGGAGTTTGGTGTTAGGCAATCAGCGGGCGGGGTTGAGCAAGAACTAAAAACCATAGACCGAATACGGTTCTTGCGTGAAGATGAGAAGGCTTTTGTTCAAGTGGGTCCTGATCAATTAGCTGTCAACCATTTGAAGCCCTATCCCTCATGGGCAGAGTTTCAGCCTTTGATCATGAAGGGTTTTGGCGCTTATTTGGAGGTAGCAAGTCCCAAAAGTATTCAGAGGGTAGGATTACGATATATAAACCGCATTGAAATTCCCGGCACCAAGGTTAAAGTGGAAGATTATTTTGAATTTTATCCTTTTGTGGGGAACAAGCTGCCCCAGGAATTTGGTCCTTTCATTGTTGGCATCGAAGTTCCATATGAAGACTCAAGAGATATGCTTAGGTTACTGTTGACGAGTGTAAGAACTTCGTCCCCTAACACTATTGGTGTAGTGCTTGACCTCGATTATTTTCTTGCTAAACCGGGGGCAGTCGCACTTGATAAAATATCTGAGTGGATAAATGTCGCACATGACCATGTGGAAGACGTATTTGAAGCCTGCATTACAGATCCATTAAGAAAGATTTTTGAAGAGGAAAAACCCTAAATGCCTTCTATAGAAAACTACACCGAACAAGTGGGAATAGATTTACCAAAGGCAGTATCCTTATTGCTTAACAAACCCGAGTATTTGTTTAAGTCCCAAAAGGATCAAGTCGATATTCTAATCAAAAGGTTTCCTTTGGGAAACAATCCAATATCTCCAGAGGTAGCCGAAGTTCAGCAAGAGTGGAGTAACGTAGGAGCCGATACCGTGCCTCCCAACTTCAGCCTACAAGCGCTAGAGCGTGAATACGTTTTTAAGGATCGTGACCAAGTCATCAGCTTTCTTGAGAACCATCCATTTCTCGTTCCATTGTTACTGGAGGCATATAGCAGGATAGACACGTTCTTCCCTGAATATCCGCAGGTTCTTCTTGAAGTCGTCACCGACCCCGAAGTTCCTGACGATGCCCAGCTAGTAGCATCTATAAGAGTTAATCTTTCCCCAGATGAAGCTCTTGAGAGACTGGATTCCTTCGATAGAGAATGGTGGTTACAGTCTATGGATAGGGCTAAGGGTGAATTATGCATAGATGTGGAGTTTCTATGAACTTTAATTGGTCTGAGTATTTAACTTTGGCTCAAGAACTTGCAGGAAGAGTCGCCGGTTCAAGTCAAGAGGCCAAGTTGCGTTCTGCAATAAGCCGGGCGTATTATGGAGCCTTCTGCTCAACAAAAAACTACCTCATTAAACAAGGTCATGAAATCCCAAAGACTGGTGAAGCTCATAAGGTCGTTCGGGAGATATTTATCAATAAAAAGGACCTGTTGTCTAAGCAGATTGAGAGTAATTTGGATAGATTACGCAAAGATAGAAATGATGCTGACTACGAGGATCAATTTCCGGGGGCGCTTAACGAAAAAACTGCGCTGGATTTGTCTCGGGCTCAGAAAGTCCTCAACGATTTGGCAAAATGTTGAACTGCCAAACTTTGTCAACTATCGGCTACCTCATGTAGCAGAAGTTTATAGATTCCTCCTTGTTTCCCGTTAATGTTCTCCCCTAACAACTCAATTTGGAGGTTGTTTAACAATCTAACTGGTATAACTATCAAAAAAGTAGCGTGGCGGTTGCGAATTCATTAAGATTACAAAGATTTAAATTTACACGGTAAAGTGGAGAAAGATACATAATGACAGAAATTTTGGTTACAATCTTCGGCGTTTTGCTTATCATTTTGGTAAACTGGTATTTTTTCTTTTCGAAAAGGAAAACGATCAAGGCGAAGGTTGAGTCTGCCGGAATTCAGGAGATAAGCGTGATGGTCAAGGGTGGCTACTCGCCGGATGTGATAGTGGTCAAGAGAGGCATTCCGGTAAGAATCAATTTTTATCGTGACGAGACTGATGACTGTTCGGATACTATCGTGTTTGGCGATTTCAAAATAAGGAAACCCTTGCCCGCCTTTCAAACCACTCCCATAGAGTTCACCCCAGAGAAACCCGGCGAATATACCTTCACCTGTGGAATGGGAATGATGAGAGGAAAGTTAATTGTGGAATAGTGGTGATGTTCTCTGCTAAGAATCTTTTGTTCCGTCAGGAGCTTCTCCTGACGGGTAGTGCGTCAGGTTTGAAGGACCTGACACAACGATACCAATTTGAGGAATGATACCACTCCCCAAAGCGCGTAGGCAAGCCTTTATGGCTTGTCCGCAGGATCTTGAGACCAGCCCCGCCTCTGGCGGGGCTACGCTACACAAATCCAAAATATTCTGAAGATTTTGTTCTATATTGAAATTAGTTCTTGCCATCCCGCATGAAATATTTATATTTTATTTTCGTATGAATTTTAAGTAGACAAAAGAAATAGTTACAAACTCTGCGCCCATAGCTCAACTGGATAGAGCGACTGCCTACGGAGCAGAAGGTTGGGGGTTCAAATCCCTCTGGGCGTAGTGAAGTTAAAGAAAGTCCCGCCAGAGGCGGGGCTTTCTTGTTTGTCCAAATCTGGATTTATAGGAGAGGGGAAAATAGCAAACGAAGACCCGTCTGGGCTCCCGACTGGCAGATGGCGTTAGCCTTTGGTTGGACTTAGAATCTATTAAGCAGAGAGAAAACTCACAAAAATCTCCACTTTTTTTTGCAATTGTGAAAAAAATTTTTGAAATTTTATTAAGCTTGCTTTAGATATTTTAATTTCTGCCGATACAAAAAAAGCAACACGTCCCCACAAAAAAGCAACACGTCCCCACAAGCAATTACAAGGCAGTCGGAATCAAAAGTATTCACTGAGATAAAATTTTTTTCAACTGATTCGGGAAATAAAGGGGACGGCAAGTGCTTCAGACTAATCCGCACAGAGTAGTCCTGGATGACCCTCAGGATAAAATTTGGTTTTTAAGTAGGATTTTAGATTCAAAAAGACCAGATCTCTTAGTCCCCAAATTAAATTCTTCAAAAGCAATCACAATTAGAATACTTCAAAACATAAGAGGCAACCAGCCCTCCTTACCGATATTTATCTACTTCAATTCAGTAACTGAGCAGTTTGAAAGTCAAGGTGTCAAAGGGAGGGCTTGGTCTTTTTTCGAAAAGCAGATAGGGCACAGAGCCTTTGTCTTAAGATCAGAAGATCAATTATTAGGTCGGATGAAAAAATTGTCGCTCCCAGAGGGGGGCTCCGTGAACAATATAGAAAATATGGGTGCCTCCTCTCGGATCTCTCAAAAAAGTGAAAGGAGGTGAAAAAACATGGCAGTAGAAAAAACAAATGCCTCTTCCAGCTTAGTGGAAGTGATCGACAGAATCCTGGATAAGGGTATCGTCATCGATGCCTGGGCCAGGCTCTCCCTGGTAGGGATCGAGCTTCTGGCGGTCGAGGCCAGAGTGGTATGCGCCGGAGTTGAGACCTTCTTGAAGTATGCTGAGGCTATCGGTCTTACTCCCACCGCAGCTACAGCTTAAGATCTGTTGCCGTAGGGTCAGGGGGAATTTTTGCCGAGGTATCCTAAAGTCCCGCATTCTGCGGGGCAAAGCATATCTCGCCAAAGGTTCTTCCTAACAATAAGGATTCATCCCGAAGGAAGGGACACAGGTAAGGAAGGAAATGAGCACGGTTGAGCAAATAAGAAATGTGGCGCAGGATCTAATTGCCTCCTACGATGCCCGAGTAGATGCGACAGGAACTTTGATAGACGACACCTATCAAATTCTGGAGGATTTTAAAAACAAAAGAGTCAAGCTGAGCGCGGAATTAAAAGAAACCCTGGCTAAAAGAGAATCCTTGAGAAAAAAGGATTTCGATAGAATGACCAACGGGATTCTCTTAAATCAGGAAGAGAAAGAAAAAGAGGTCAAAGAAAGCTTAAAGAATTTTATTAAAGAGCAAAAAAAACAAGCCGGTGAATTAAAAGATGCTGTGATCAAAGGCGAAGGTGAAAGAACAAAAAAAGCTCAAATGGAGATAGAGAAAGGGATAGCTGAAATAAAAGGATTATTAAAAGATTTTTGTGAACAGCAGGAAGAGCTAACCGACCGGTTAAGAAAACTTTTGACCAAAGGGAATGATTTGAAAATAAGGGATTTCAAGGATATGATACAAAACCTATCCACGGGATCCTCGAATTTGAGTCCTATGGACAAATTTGGACAAACCTTAACTAAAGCAAAGGAGGTGAAAAAGATGGGATTATCAGACGTGGTAACTGATATTCATAACTTGACCCAGGATATGGCTGCCTCTCACGCTGACAGAGCGACCTCTCATGCTGACAGGGTTGCCTCTATTGAAGCACTATCAAACGAGACCAAGGAGATAATTAACACATTCCAGAATGAACACGCAGAAAGAAAAGAAGAAGTTAATACGATGTTGGAAAGCTTCACGGAGGGTCTCCATAAAGAAGTTCATCAGTTCATGAAGGGGGTTCATCAATTCATGAAAGGTCTCCATTCGGAAAATGCTCAAAAGAGAGTGGAGGTCAACGACCTGTTGGCAAGCTTTCAGGAACATATGAAAGATGTTCGTAAAGAGAATGCACAAAGAGGAAGAGAAGTCCACAAGCTCCTGGAAGGGATCCAGAAGGAAATGGAAGGTTTTCAGAAAGAGAATAAGCTAAGGCACAACGAGGTTGGCAGGCTGGTCGAGGCGGTGAAAGAGATGTGGTCAACTGTGGCCAGAGCAAAAGGTGGTGCAAAAAAGGTAAGGGCTTGCAGTTGGGCACAGACTAAGGAGACAAAGCCAGCCAGAAGGGCAAAAGGGAAGTCAAAAAAAGTGCGAAGCCTCTAAACGAGGTGATTTTTAAAAGGGATTACCACCGATTAGTCGGTTAAATGGTCTGCTGGGGACGTCAGGCCAAACTTCCCCGCCTACGGCGGGATTTTCAACTAATCGGTGGTAATCTCAGTCTCCGGTAAAGATTCCCATTTGGAAGGCAGGGTGATATACATAATGAAAGAGATAAAATGTGCTTTTTGTAAGGGGAAAGGGGTGGATCCGTTCGAGCTATTATCCCACTTATCTACGTGCGCTATCTGCGGCGGAAAAGGAAAAGTTAAGATGGAGGAGCCATATGTAAAATGCGCCTTTTGCCAGGGAACCGGAATATATCCTCACACCAGACTGAACTGCACTGTATGCTCGGGCAAAGGGGTGGTTACCTTCAGAGAACCAAAAGTAACCTGTCCAGAGTGCAAAGGCACGGGTCAGGAACACCTAACCAACCTTCCTTGTCTTAAATGCGGAGGCATAGGAGTAATAAAAAAATCCCCAGGATCCGCAGGAGAGGAGAAGATCTCCCGGAGTCATGCAGGCAAAAAGGCGGCTCCAAAAAGCACTACTGAAGCGGCAGAAGTAAACAATCCGAGCTCGGCCGAAGCCGAAGTGAAAATAGTAGAAGAGTCCAAGGACTTTCCCGGAGAAGGCGAGCAGATTGCGGAGGAGGTTGGTGCTTCTACCAAAAAGGCTGAAAAATTGGTGACAAACCCCGAATACTCTGAGTAAAAAATCTATTTATAGAGATAAAACGAGAACAAAAAGCTGTAAAACATAGGGAAGGAGTCTGTTAAGATGGCATTGATTGAAGAGTCCACGGCTGTATTGGAGCCTTCTCCTTTGCCGGATTTTGTGGAGACCAAAGCCATAAAGGAGATAACCGAACGCGCCTTAGCTTACGTAAAGGCGGGATTTCCGGTTCACTTCAGAGGACCTACCGGAACCGGAAAGACCAGTCTGGCTATGCATGTTGCCGGCAAGATCGGTCGCCCGGTGGTAATGCTTCATGGAGATGAGGAATTAACCACCTCAGATCTGGTGGGGAGAGAAAGCGGTTATAAACGGAGAAAATTCGTGGACCAGTATATATCGCGTGTCTATAAATTAGAGGAGACCGCACAAAAAAGCTGGGTGGACCATCGTCTGACAGTTGCCTGTAAACATGGATTGACCCTGATCTATGATGAGTTCACCCGGTCCAGACCGGAAACCAATAATGTTTTACTTTCCATTTTACAGGAAAAGATGATGACTCTCCCTGATGCCAGAGGAGAGGAGAGCTACCTGAAGATTCATCCGGATTTCTGTGCACTCTTCACCAGCAATCCGGAGGAGTATGCCGGAGTTCATAAGGGCGCGGATGCTTTAAGGGATAGGATGATTACCATAGATTTGGATCACTTTGACCAAGAGACTGAAATCGCTATAACCAAAGCTAAGTCCGACGGTCTAAATCCCAAAGGAGTGGAGAAGATAGTAAATGTGGTCAGGGGTTTAAGGGCACAGGGAAGGTGTGAATTTGCTCCAACCGTCCGGGCAAGTGTTATGATTGCCAGGACACTTGGGGTCCAAAATATTCCGGTCAGTGCTAAGAATAAGGAATTTGTCAAGATATGTGAGGATATCTTAGCTTCTGAGACCTCAAGAATTGGCAAGAAAATCAGGCGGGAGAAAGTCAAGGCACAAGTGAGACGTTTGGTCTTAAAGTACTGCTAAGTGTAGAGGAAGGCAAAGATATGATCCCAGAAGCAGGTCAAGGAGAGGAGAAATAGTATGCCTAATATCCCCGGGATAGACAAAGTGAGAACCCTTAAGAACATTAACTCGCGCTCCATACCTGATCATATGGCCGAACCCTATGTCAACATGTTAATGCTTAGTAAAGAGAAAGGAGTACTGGAAAGAGAGGGAATGAGATTAGATGCTAGGAGAGAGGCGCTAGTCGAACGGTTAGAAGAAATCGAAAGTGCAATTGATAGATTGCGAAGGCATCAGAAAAAGATTGAAAAGAAAAGAAAATTCGACTGGGATGCGACCGGGCTGAAGATAAAAGAAGAGGCTGACCCGGAACAGCCCAAAAAGCCAAAAACCGGAATAGGTTGGAAAATAAGAAGCTTAAAAAGGAATATATAAAATCTCTTACTCACCTTTGAAGAAGAGTTCTCCTCCAATTTAGTTACTGAAATTTTTGAAAATGATGAGAATCTCAGGGACTTAACAAAAAAAGATTATGGACGCGCAAAGGCTGAAAGAAAGAATCAGGGCTTGTGAGCTAAAAATAAGTGATATGGAACAACAGCTTTTGATATTAAGAATGAAAATCGAAAGAGAGAGACAAATCCTAAAGGGATACCAGGAAAGTCTCAAAAACCAAAACTATGTAGTGATGAAGGAGAGATGTTAAGATGGGTAAGAACAAGGAAAAAACAGAAGAAAAGGCCGGATTCGATTGGGGTGCTGAAAAACTTAGCCTGGGCGGAGTATTCAAAGGAATCAGCAATTTGATCGACTTAGCCGCCAAGTTGCAACAGGAGGGCAAATCGGAAATTTCTCACTCCGGCGAGATAAAAGGTCTGGGTTCGAAAGGAGCTAAAGCGGTCTACGGTTTCTCTATAAAACTGGGGGGACTTACAGGGGAATCACCTCAGGTTGAAACCTTTGGCAATATCAAAAAGGACAAAAAGGGAGCTCCGGTAGTTGAGGAAGTCAGAGAACCTCTGGTGGACATTTTCGACGAGGCTAACAAAATAACAATTATTGCTGAGATACCCGGGGTCGAGGAGGAAAAAATCAAGATAGAAATAAAGGATGACATTTTGGAGCTTAAAGCCGAGGATTCAGATAAGAAATATCAAAAAGAGATTCTTTTGCCATCGAAAGTCAAAGAAGAGTCGGTTCGCTCAACTTACAAAAACGGAGTGCTGAAGATCACACTAACCAAATAAAGGGGGTGATTTTTGGAGTTTTTCAATTAACGTAGTTCGTCAAGCTAACCAATAAGGGAATCTAAATTTCTCTTTAAAGCGCTAACCTTTTAACCGAATTAGGAGGTTAAAATGAAGACCAGATTTTTCCTTGCGTTTTTCCTGGCAGCCCTTTTATGCTTTGCACAAATAAGTTCAGCCCAGTTGGCTGGAGTCGACTTCAACACAACAGGTGGAGGCGCCAAAGCCAGAGGGATGGGTGGAGCCTTCATGGGAGTGGCGGATGATGCTACCGCTATGTTTTGGAACCCAGCCGGTGTCTCGCAGATTAAGAAAACTGAGTTTACCATGGAATTCAAAAACAGCTTTAACCAATGGACCTTAAAGGACCCCACCCAAAAGTCTAAATCCAATCAAACCTACAGTTCTATAAATCTTGTTAGCTGGGCCTATCCGTTTAAGTTTTCGGAGAAAAACTCAGTCTTGGGGGTGGCTTATCAGAAGCTGGCGGATTTGTATCTTTTGGAGGAGAACCAATCCTACAGATATGAGAGTAGGGGTAGCTTGGATGCGATTACTACCGCCCTCGGAATAAACCTTAGCCCTCAGATTTCTCTGGGCCTCTCCGTCAATTTGATTCTCAATGGCGTAGACCAGACCATGCTAGACAAAGCCCATTCTTCCTGGGAAGAAAACCATACCAGCTTCTCCGGATTGAATTTCAACCTGGGAACCATTTATCATTACAGAGATAGACTTAACTTGGGCTTTGTTCTCAGGACCCCCTTTGACCTGACTCAAAGGGAAAAGATTACCGGGGCCTATGCGATCTCTTTACCAGAAGGAAAAGGTGGAATCAGTATGCCTCTTATCTTTGGACTGGGCTCTTCTTATAAGGCAACCGAGAAGCTCACCTTGGCTTTAGATTTTGAATCCAAAAGATACTCCACGTCAGATCAGGTTAAGCCCAGCTGGCTTTATCATCAGAACCTGATTTTAGCTGATCAGGCAGATACAACCTACAGCTTGGGATGGAAAGACTGCAATCAGTTTCGTTTGGGAGCGGAGTATCTCTGGTCCACCAGTTTAGGGATAATTCCTTTAAGAGCAGGCTATCGCAACGAGCCCAAGGTTTACTCCGATGCCAAGGGACAACAGATAGTGGGCAATGTCTTCTGCTTGGGTTCGGGGTTAGTTCTGGACAAGATCTCATTTGATCTGGCTTATGAGGCGACCCTAACAAAGATCGATGGAGGAAACTCAACTTCTCTGGACGAGTTCAAAAATAACGTCTTTTTCTCCACCAAAGTTTGGTTTTAGAAGACCAAAGACGTGCACTTAGGTGAGGCAATAGCCTTAAGAAAGAACAGAGGGGATAGAGCTTAAAAATCTTCGATGGAGGAATCGTGACAGACGACAAGACCGTTTCCCTAAGTCTGAAAGTGCAGGAAGCTCTGACCAAGGATGTGGGAAGAGTGATAGCCAGAGTCGATCCTGAAGATATGAAAGGGATAGATGCAGAGGTGGGTGACATCATTCAGATTTCAGGCAAGCGAAAGACAGTGGCAAAGGTTATGCCCGCCTACATAGAGGATAGGGGGAAGAAGATTATCCAGATAGATGGGATCATCAGGGAAAACGGTAAGGTGAGCTTAGACGAGAAAGTGAGCATTCAGAAAACTTCTTATAAGCCGGCTTCAAAGATAGTTTTATCCCCTCTCTCTTTTGTTGGACCACTGGGGAAGGATAAAGACACCAAGTATATTGGAAGACTTCTGGAAGGGATTCCTTTGGTTGAGGGTGACCGGGTAAGGGCCACCCTTTTTGGAACTCGGTCCCAGGACTTTACGGTTTTGGAGGCTTTCCCTCCTAAGGAAGTAGTTTTGATTCAGCCCACCACTTCCATCCGGATAAAATCGGAGGAGGCCGTTGAGGAAAAAGGAGTTAAAATATCTTATGAGGATATTGGTGGTCTGCACAAGGAGATTCAGAGGATAAGAGAAATGATAGAGCTTCCTTTAAAGTATCCGCAAATCTTTCAAAGATTGGGTATAGATGCACCTAAAGGGGTACTGCTTCATGGTCCGCCGGGATGCGGAAAGACCTTGATCGCAAGAGCCGTGGTCAATGAGACCGATGCCTATTTTGTTCACATTTCCGGACCTGAGGTGATGGGGAAGTTCTACGGGGAGAGCGAAGCCCGATTAAGAGCAGTATTTGAGGAGGGTTCAGCTAATGTGCCCTCCATAGTGTTTATCGATGAGATAGATGCCATCGCTCCTAAAAGAGAGGAGATGGGTGGCGAAAGACAAGTGGAGAGAAGAGTGGTGGCTCAGCTTCTGGCACTGATGGATGGTTTAGAGTCCCGAGGTCAGGTTATTGTTATCGGGGCGACCAACATCCCCAACACCTTGGATCCAGCTTTGAGAAGACCGGGCAGATTCGACCGGGAGATCTGTATCGGGATTCCGGACAAGAAAGGAAGGCTGGAGATATTGCACATTCATACCCGGGGAATGCCGTTGGCAAAAGATGTGGATTTGGAAAAATTGGCTGAGATCACCCATGGTTTTGTGGGAGCGGATTTGGAAGCTTTGTGCCGGGAAGCCGCCATGTCGGCTTTAAGGAAGATCTTTCCCAAGATAGATTTTCAATTAGATGAGATTCCATATGAGTTAATTCTTGAATTAGAAGTCGGCATGGAGAACTTCTATGAGGCCTTAAAAGAGGTGGAGCCTTCGGCCATAAGAGAGGTTTTTGTGGAGATTCCCGAGGTGAAATGGGAGGAGGTGGGAGGGCTGGATGATATAAAACAAAAACTTAAAGAATCGGTGGAATGGCCGCTTAAATACCCGCAGTTGTTTGAGAAAGCAAATACCAAGCCCCCCAAAGGCATTATTATCTACGGTCATCCCGGGACGGGAAAAACGCTTCTGGCTAAGGCTGTGGCTCATGAGAGCGGTATTAACTTTATCCCGATCAAGGGTCCGGCTCTGATGTCCAAATATATTGGGGAGAGTGAAAAAGGGGTGAGAGAAGCCTTTAAAAAAGCAAAACAGGTTTCCCCCTGTATCCTCTTCTTCGACGAAATCGATGCCTTAGCTCCGATGAGGGGAGGAGGAGTTAGTGATGCTCACGTATCCGAGCGGGTGATTAGTCAATTCTTGACGGAGCTGGATGGAATAGAGGAGCTTAAAGGGGTGTTAGTTCTGGGGGCCACCAATCGTATGGATATCCTGGACCCAGCCTTGCTTCGGGCGGGGAGGTTTGACCTCTTATTGGAACTCCCCATCCCGAATGAAAAAGCACGATGGGAGATCTTCAAAATACACACCAGGGGGAAACCGTTAGCCCAGGAGGTGGATTTGAAAGCCTTAGCTAGCGGGACCGCCAACTGTGTCGGGTCAGACATAGAATTCATCTGCCGCAGAGCGTCCCTCTCGGCTATTCGGGATTATGTGGGAAAAGATAAAAAAGATCACTCTAATTTTGAGATCAAAGCCAAACACTTCGACCAAGCCATTGGTGAGATGGCGGAAAGAAAGGAGGGAGTAAAGTGATGAACAATGCCACAAAGTTCTGGGGAATTTTGTTGTTTGTGGTTGGCATAGTTTTCCTTTTGGCCAACTATGCCGTGATTCCAGAGACGGTAAGTAAATTCTGGCCTGTGGTTTTGCTGGGAATCGGGCTAAAACTATTTTTTACCAAAGAAGGACAGGTTAGCAGGGCCTAAAACCTTTTCACCCCCTGCTCTGTTCACCCGGGGGAAGGATGCTATGGAAAACATCCTTCCCCACCCCCATGAAAAGGCCATATTTTTATATCGGCAGAGAGTCAGATGTCTGAAAAAGGAAAATACATTTACGGAATAATCCAGTCAAACGGAAAGAGAGGTTTCGGTTCGATTGGACTGGGTAACCCTAAGAAAGAGGTATATACAATTCCACATCAGGATATTAGTGCGGTGGTTAGCGACTTAGCGATTATAGCGTACCCTTCCATGACCAAAGATAAGGTGGTTTCCGATCTTTTTGGGCATCAGTCGGTTATCGAGAAAGTAATGGGAAATCATACCATTATACCCATGAAATTCGGAACATTTGTCGAAGGGAAAGAAGAAGTAGCCAAGATCTTGAAAAGTGGCTATGAACAATTTAGAAAGGCCATTAGCTTGCTATACAACAAAATAGAGTTAGATGTAGTCGCTTTATGGAATAGAGAGACAATTTTCAAAGAGCTGGCAGAGGAGGAAGAAATCAAAGAGTTTAAAGAAAAGGTAGCTTCCAATCCGGCTGGTCCGCAACTTTATGACCAGATAAGTTTAGGTAGAATGGTAGAAAAATCTCTGAAGAAGAAAACTCTTGAGTATGGGGAAGAGATCTTATGCGCTCTAAAGGAAAAAGCTGAGGATTTCTGCATCCATGATACTTTGGATGATATTATGATATTAAACTCCTCTTTTCTTTTAGATAAAGACAGAGAAAAAGATTTTGATAAAAAGTTAAATGAGTTGGATGAAACATACAAAAAGAGGATTAACTTCAGATGTGTGGGACCATTAGCCCCTTATAGTTTTAGTACAATTGAAGTGAAAAAGTTAGGATTTGAGGCTATCGATCAAGCCAGGAGGCTATTGGGGTTGGGGGAAGAAGCTAGCCTATCGGAGATCAAAAGCGCACATCGAAAGTTGGTCTTTAAGTATCACCCCGATAAAAATCCTCAAAAAAGCTCTTTTGATAAAGGATTCAACGAGTTGACTCAAGCTTATAAGCTTTTGCTTGAATATTGTCAATCTGATCTTGAGGCGCAGAAGTCGTGCCTTTGCTCTTTGCGAAAAGAAGATGTTGGGGATTCTATGCTAATTAAAATTCTGAAAACCTCAGAGGAGCCGAAAAGGAAGAGAGCTTGAGAAAACTAATCTACGTTCCGGTCATCCATACTGAGGCGGATATGGGCTCTGTGGCCAAGCCGGTAAAAAAGGAATACATCCAAAGGTATGGTCTTAAAAGATGGCAGGAACACATAAATGCCATCAACAGCATGTGGAGGGGGATAAGACAAAAGATATTGGCTTTAGAATTGGATTATAACCAGACGAAAATCTATCAGGATGGACTGCCGGTTTGCAACAAAGAGTTAGCCATAGCTTCTGATCTGGCGCAAGCGGGCAATGAAAACTATAAGATCATTTTAGAATTGATTCACCGCGGAGCAAAGTTAATTGGGACAGAGGATCCGGGGCTTCTTTTGGAAGAGTATCACTATATCAAAAATGTCACTAAAATTAACGATCTGGGGGAGAAAGAAATAGCCATCAAGAAATACGAGAAGAAAGCCGCGGACCTACTCGAAAGAAGAGATGCATACATTGCCAATAGGATCGCCCAGACGCTTTTGGAGGGGGAAGTGGGGATTCTTTTTATGGGGCTGAGACACCTGGTGGATGAAAAATTACCCCAGGACATAGAGGTCAGTTATCTGATCTACCGATTACCATTTAAAGAAAACTATCACATTTCAAGAAAACTGTAAGGATGACAAAGTGCAGACGCATTAAGGGGCTCCACGACATTATCACGATACAGCACAAGCCGACCGCCAAAATAGAGCTTGAAGCCACAGGGTTGAGTGGTATCAGGACAGTGGACGGATTCAAAAGAAAGGATAGCGTAGCTTGTCCACGCACCTGGGTCTTCGCCACCAGGCCGAGATTTGTTCGCCATCTAAAACCCATTGAAAAATCTCTTCTGGTGGAAAAAGTTGAGGAACCGGTGGTGAGTGTTTTTGAGGAAGCCGAAGAGGTGGTGGTGCTGGCAGAAATGCCGGGTGCAGAAAAAGAAAGCATTAGGTGCACAATAAAGGATGACATTCTTTTTGTATCGGCTGAAGCTAAGGATAGGTGGGGAGCAAAAAGATATGAGAAAGAGATCTTATTGCCCTTTGTAGCTTGCCCCAGCAGTTTGAAAACTTCATACGAGAACCAAATCTTAGAGATCAAGCTGGCAAGAAGCCAAAAAGGTCCGAATTTGGATCCCGTGGAGAAGAACAAAAAGAAGGAAAATCCGACTTCTTTGTTCTTAGGATAAAAAAAGGAGTTAGCATGAAGCATACCATTTTGGTAGTTGATGACGAAACCCAGATCTCTGATCTTTTAAGAGATTTCTTAACCCAGGAGGGTTACCAGGTGTTTACCGCCGCAAATGGAGTCGAGGCAATTTCTTTAGGAAAACAGAATAGACTCGATTTGGCTCTTCTGGACCTAAAGATGCCCGGGATGGACGGAATCGAGGTATTTCAAAAGTTGAGGGAGGTTAAAAAGGATATAGGGGTGATCATCCTGACCGGTTACGGGACGTTGAAGACCGCTAAACAGGCGATGAGATTAGGCGCCCATGATTATCTTACTAAACCATTCGACTTAGGGTTGGTAAAAAGCGTCATCCGGGAAGCCTTAGAAAGGAAAGAGGTGGGATGAAAATGGCTGAGGAACGCAAATCTGAAGAAGGAAGATACATCTATTGCATGATAGATTTCAAAGAGAAAGACCCGGAAAAAAACTTTGGTCCCTTGGGCATAGGCGAAAGAGGGGATCTTCTGCGTTCCTTAAATTATAAAGATGTCGCCGCGGTGATCAGCAATTCCCCGATTAAAAAATATCCGGTCTCAAGAGAAAACTGTTTACCCCACCAGCGGGCAGTCGAGGCGGTGATGAAAGAAGGTTTTACCGTTTTGCCAGTTAGATATTGCACCATTGCGGAGGATGAAGAGCAGGTGAAGAAAATTTTGAAAAGAGATTATGAAAGATTTAAAGACCTACTTTTAAAAATGGAAAACAAGGTGGAGCTGGGGTTGAAGGCTATATTTGATGAAAAGCTGATTTATCAAGACATTCTGGCTAAAAATAAAGAGATCAGACTATGGAAAGAAAAGTTGATGAACAAACCTCCGGAGAAGACTTACCAAAAGCGAATCGAGCTGGGGGGGATGGTTGAATCTGCACTTAATACAGAAAAAGAAAAGGCGAAGGCACAAGCACTCAGAACCTTGAAAGGACTGGCTGAGGATTATGTCGTCGCTGATAATTACGGGGAGAGGATGCTTTTAAATGCTTCCTTCTTAGTAGAGAGAAACAAAGAGCCAGAATTTGATAAGAAGGTGGATGAGTTAAATGAGAGGTTCGAGCAAAGGGTGAAGCTAAAATATGTGGGAGGGATGCCTCCCTTTAATTTTGTCAATTTGGAGATAGACTTAAATGTGGAAGGGGTGAAATTAGATGCTGGTAATTGACGATATACTGCTTTTGCCCTGTAGGGGACTTCTGGGCATATTCGAAAAGATTCATGATATGGCAAAAAAAGAGGTAAGTGATGAAAGATATGCACTGGAGAAGTTGATGGAACTTCAATTGCGCTACGAGATGGACGAGATAAGCGAAGAGGAATATAATAAGGAGGAAACAAAGTTGCAGGCAAAATTAAATGCTCTCAGAGAGGCGGATGAATAATAGTTATGGCTGAAAAGCTAAGGCTCGAATTTGAGTCAAAAGACAAAAATACTATCCCACTTTTAGAAGGAGGCGACAAAATGGAGATGACGGTGCCGAAATTAATCGAGCGGGCGCGGGAGCAATTAGCCGAGGCGATAGGGTTGAAGCTTTCCTCAACTCTGGAGGCTTCAAAAGATGACCAAGGTTGGCACATTTCTGTAGAGATGATCGAGAAGAAATCGATTCCGGATGGGATGGACATATTAGCCACCTACGAAGCCCGGTTAAACGATAAGGGGGAGTTGTTAGAGTTTGGTCGCAAAAAGCTTCGCAAACGCATAGATACTGAAGACCAGGAATAAAAAGATAGCTAAAACAGGGAAAAGCGATGCCAGAAAACGGCTCCAGTTTTTTAGGTAACCAAGAGCTGAAATTGATACTCTTTGGCGGGAAGGGTGGAAGTGGAAAGACCACATCCGCTGCCGCTTCTGCCATACATTTGGCTCGAACTAATCCAGATAAGAGGATACTTTTGGTCTCCACCGACCCGGCGCACTCCTTAGGAGATAGTTTTGACTTCAGGATAGGCAACCAAATTACTCCTATAAAAGATGCACCTGGTCTTTCTGCTTTGGAGATAGATGCCTCAGAGTTGCTTGTGGATTTCAAGGAAAAACATGGAAATGCAATCAAGAAGCTGGCTGACCGGGGCACCTACTTTGATCAACAGGACATAGCCGATTTCTTCTGCCTTTCCCTGCCGGGTTTGGATGAGCTTATGGCAATTATAAAGGTGGCGGATATCTTAAAATCGAATGGTTATGACCTGATCATCTTGGATACGGCACCCACCGGACACACCATGAGGTTATTGGACCTGCCGGGACAAATGCTGAAATGGATAGATGTTTTCGATCTGATGCAGCATAAACATCGTTACATGTCGAAGCAATTTCTGGGTGTGTATATAAAAGATGATGCGGACGAGTTCTTAGATATAATGTCTGAGGATGTAAAAAAAGTAAGGGCTCTTCTTTTGAATTCCGTGACAACGGAATTTGTTCCGGTTACCATTCCAGAAACTTTGAGCATAAATGAAACTGAGAGGCTTGTGGTTTTTTTGAAGAATCTTGGAATTCCGGTAAAAAGCATCATCGTTAATCGGGTAATAAAAGAAGGGGGGTGCATTTTCTGCTTATCTAAAAGAAGAGAACAACAATGGCATATGAGAGAAATTGAAGATAAGTTCAAAGAATATAATCTCCACAAAATCTCCTTATTCCCCCAGGAGATTAGAGGAATAAATGAACTAAAAGAGTTCGGTTCAGCCTTGTTTGATGGAACTTTTCAACATCAACCAGCAGTTGTTGTTCCATGCTCAACCAAAAGGACCGCTCAGGTGAAATCCACGGAAGCAAACTCCAAGCTTTCAGATATTTGCCACCGGGATTTGCAGTTCATCCTGTTTGGTGGGAAGGGGGGCGTGGGCAAAACCTCAATGGCATCTGCTACAGCTTTATATCTGGCTAAACAAAATCCCCAAAAGAAGATATTAGTCTTTTCCACTGATCCGGCTCATTCATTATCTGATTCATTCGGCTGTTCAGTTGGCAACGAGATTACCCCTATAAACGCTTGTGGCAATCTTTATGCGTTGGAGATAGATGCCACCCAATTAGTTGAGGATTTCAAGCAGGAATACAGGGAGGGAATAGATGAGATCTTTGATAATTTTCTGGGTAATAAGGCGGATATAAAGTTTGACCGTGAGGTGATGAGCGAGCTTATCTCCCTTTCTCCTCCGGGATTGGATGAGCTCATGGCTTTAAGAAAGATTATGGAATTAAGCGAAGAGGAGAAATATGATCTGTATGTTTTAGACACATCTCCCACCGGGCATCTGCTTCGTTTTTTGGAGCTTCCTTCATTGATCCAGGATTGGTTAAAAACCTTCTTTAAATTGTTGTTGAAATATAAAGAGGTGGTGGGGTTAAACAAAATAGCCCAGCAGCTTCTTTCTCTCTCAAAAAGTATCAAAAGAGTACAGAAAACTCTTACAGATCCTAAAAAGAACGAGTTTGTGGCTATCACCATTCCGGAAGCTATGGGTATAGCGGAAACAGAAAGACTACTTTCCTCTCTCAAGAGACTTGAAGTTCCCTGTCGACACGTTGTCCTCAACATGCTTATTCCATCAACTGAGTGTGGATTCTGTACGCGCAAGATGGAGGAACAACGGAAGTATGTCCAAGAGGCTAAGAGAAAATTCTTTGATTATCTGATTAGTGAAATTCCATTATTCCCCCATGAAATCAAGGGAATTGACAATTTAACTGAACTCTCTGGGATTATGTATGGGAAAAATGTGGCAAAAGGTGCTGGAGTTTTAAAATCTGTGTGGCAAAGTATAAAACTGTCTTAAATATAATAATTAGATTAGGTAGGATGCGTCCACATAGAGGACAAGAAAAGAGAGAAAGCGAGCTAAAAGACAATCGGATAGGAAATCCGAAGTTGAAAAGCCTTATAAAATTCAGATATTGTATAAAACGCAGTTAGTTG
>JALHUP010000395.1 GCA_022866585.1 Candidatus Zixiibacteriota bacterium
TAATCATCACATTTCAAGTTCATCTTACCACATGGAGAAGCTTTTTGCAAATATTTTCTGTTGAATCCCTATTCTCGGTCAGCCTGCTCAGTCCTGACACGTTTAAAGCGTCAAGAGTAGAGCCTCCGACGCAACTAAAATTTTGCTTGTGGTGAGCATAGTCGAACCATAAAAAAATTATGAAAATAAAGTTCAGAATGTTCAGAATGTTCAGAAACTTCAGTCTATGGTGAGTATGTGTGTTTTACAGAAAAAAAATTATGAAATACCAAACACAAGAAATACAAGAAACGCAAGAAACACACACGGTCATTTTCTATATCCTATTGTGCTTTTTCACCTTAAGAAAAGGAATAAAAAAATTAAGAAAATTCTTAGAAACCCACGAAAGGCACGAAACCCACGAAATCCGATTTCTGGATCCGTAGGACACGATTTGTCATCCCTAAAATAGTCCGTAGGTTGGGTTGCGATCTCGCCTTTGGCGGAAGGGAGGGGGAGAAAAAGGGAAGCCCTGTCAGTTTAAGATTTCAGTGCAATTTTGTCTGTAGATGATTGGTTAAAGTATTCTTTTAAGCGTTTAAGCTCAGTTTTAAGGTTACCGATTATCTTTTTTGCCCCGGCAAAATCACCTGTACGTCCCAAAAACCCCAACTGCAACGCAAGGTCGGCGATAGGCTTGGCACCCAGATTGCCGGCGCCACCTTTGAGGCTGTGCGCCTCCCTTTCCACCACCTTAGCATCACCCGTCTTAATCGCCTCAGCCAGTTTCTCCAACTGTTTCGGCACATAGCTTAAAAACTCCTGAAGCATCTCCCTAAAAAATTCTGTGTTCCCGTCAACTCTGCGCAGGGCGGATTCCAGATCAATAGGTTCGATATACTCGCTTAAAGCAAGCTCACTTTTCTGGGGTGTAAGGTGTAAGGTGAAAGGTGAAAGGTCTTTCTCTTTACCCTGGGATTTAGTCCACTTTTCTATGGCAGCGAAAAGCTCTTGAGGTTCTATGGGCTTGGCGATGTAATCATCCATGCCCGCTTGCAAACACCTTTCCCGATCCCCCTTCATGGCGTGGGCTGTCATGGCGATAATGGGCGTATGCTTTGCCTCACCTTCCCTGGCACGGATTGCCTGGGTGGCCTCAAAACCATTCATTTCAGGCATCTGAACGTCCATCAAGATAAGATCGTAAACTTTCCTTTTTACCACTTCTATTACCATTCGCCCATCTTCTACTGCATCCACCGAATAGCCGGCTTTCTTAAGCAGGATGACCACTAATTTTTGGTTCATGGGATTATCTTCGGCTAAGAGTATGTGAGCTCTTCGGCGCTTCTGTTCTTCTATGGTGTGACGGGTAACTATGGGGATCAGCTTATCCTTTATTTGGCTCTTTTCCTGGCTCAAAACCGTGAGGATGGTATCAAATAATTGGGATTGTTTGACCGGTTTGGTCAGATATCCGGCACAGCCCAAAGACTCCAGTCGGGCGGCATCTCCCCGCTCTCCAATCGAGGTGAGGATAACCACCGGCACATCTTTGATTTCAGGATTGTTCTTGATGGCGCGTAAAGTTACCTCGCCATCCATCGCAGGCATCTGCATATCCAATAGTACTAAATCGTAAGCTCTCTTTTCATGAGCTGCTCTTTTCAATTTCTGGAATGCCTCAGCTCCACTTTTCACTGCCTCTGGTAGGCAACCAAAGGATTCTAACATCTTGACTAAGATGGTGCGATTGGTCTGGTTATCGTCTACCACCA
>JALHUP010000396.1 GCA_022866585.1 Candidatus Zixiibacteriota bacterium
ACCACCTTTCCCACATCCTTCTTGGGAGAGATTACCGCTTCCATTCCCTCGTGAAAATCTTTGAGAGGCATTTTATGAGTGATCACCGGAGAAATATCCACCTTCTTAAATTTCAACAGATTGCTCAATTGAAACCAGGTCTTGAACATCAATCTTCCGTTTATTCCAATGATCCTTGCCCCCTTGAAGATGACGTAATTGTTTAAATCAAACTCTATCTTGGAAGAGGGTATGCCAAAGGCGGTGAAAGTTCCTCCTTTTTTCAAAATCTTGAAACCATCGTCAATTGCCTTTTGCGCTCCGGTCATCTCCAGGACCACATCCACTCCCTCGCCTGAGGTAGCTTCCATGATCTCTTTCACCGTATCATGGGTCAGAATGCTCAAAGACACATCAGCGCCCATCTTTTTCAAAAGGTTGACCCGATAAGGAAATTCTCCCACGGCAAAGATTTTTGCCGCCCCAACTGCTTGGGCAATTCCCACGGCAAAACAGGCGATGGGTCCATCGCCCATAATGGCGATGATTTTGGCAGAGACTTGACTTTCCATTACAGTATATGTAGCGTTGCCAAAAGGTTCCTGAACTGAGGCAATCTCCGGAGGGATGCTCGGATCGTTTTTCCAGGCACAGACTTCAGGGATTGCCACATATTCGGCAAAACAGCCATCAATGTCAACGCCTAAAATCTTCAGATTTTGGCAAATGTGTTGTTGCCCGGTTAAGCATTGAAAACAATGCCCGCAAGGGATATGGGTTTCCGCTGAGACAAAGTCTCCCACCTTAATTCTTTTGACCAGATTCCCCACCTCGACCACCTCACCCGCACATTCATGCCCGAAGATCATGGGCGGGTTAATTCGACTTTGCGCCCACTGGTCCCAATTATAAATATGGGCATCGGTCCCGCAAATCGAGGTGGCTTTTACCTTCACCAAGACCTCATCCGGTTTGATCTTTGGAATATCAACCGTCACCAGCTCCGCCCCGGGTGTCCTTTCCTTTTTCATTACTGCAAGCATCTTTTTAGGCATTTATTTTCCTTTTCTTCAAATGCGTATGCATTCATACGAATAAAAAAAGCAGGGCTTTGTTTTTAAAGCTCTGCTGTTGGATGTTTAAACCGAAATTGTAGTTTCCCCTTCTGTGCTAAGAATTCTGCCAGACAATTCCGCTTTCTTCCCTTTTTGCATTAAATTCATTCCTCCCACACGTGTTTTGTGCTAATTTTCACAATCGAAAATATAAAGATTACTTCTATTTTGTCAAGAAAATAGTAAGAAGTCTGAGGAAGGTCAGAAAACATCTGCCATGAATCCCCCTCTCTTTTGCCTTCAGCGGGATGGAGAGGGGGACAAAGGGTGAGGTTTTTAACAGCTTGGCGGCGGTCCACCTATAAACAAATAGTTGATCAAGTAGACGACATCGGCAGCATTAATCACTGCGTCGCAATTAACGTCTCCAACTTGTAGGATCGGAACAGGAGCAGGACCACCTATGAAGAGGTAGTTTATCAAATAGACTACATCCGCCGCATTGATTGCCCTATCTGTGTTTACGTCTCCTAAAAGATAAGGCTGAGAAAAGTCGACCAAACCCAAAGAGGGATCGTCCACCTGGTGATAAATCTCCTGCTCAATTTGAGAGACCAGCGACTTTCCCCAATAGTTGTAAGTGGCATTAATGTCATCGTTGCAATGTTCTAAGTAAAGCGCAAAACTGTCATTGTCGCAGATCAGATTATAAGAGCTGGAGTCCCCTCCGATAATTACCAGCACGTCTTTGGTGGTGTCGGCGACCGGTTCATTTAGCAATATTCCTATAGAGTTGTGGATAATCTGGTTTCTCATAAGTAAACCTTTCACATCTCCCACTCCCAGAGGATAAACGTCCGTAGAAGCATAGATCCCAACCGCTCCTGGGAGATCCATCCCGTCTATGATGCTATACTGTATACCAGTAGAACTTGTCCCCAGCCCATAAAGAGCCAATCCATAGCCACAGCCCTTGATGGTATCACCCGCAAGCAAAATGGGAGCATTGACTTCAACGGTCTGAATGCCCTGGTCGGAGTTGGTCACCAGGTTCGAGGAAAGAAACGTGCTGTCATTATTCCCCTTGACTCTTATGCCAACCTCACAGCTATCTACCATATTAAATCTTACGAACCCATTAGAGCTTGCATCCAGAGATATCCCCATCGATGAGTTAGTGCACACATTAGAGTCGACAACCCCCTCCCCTCCGCTGAGCATAATGCCGGCAGATTGCATGGAAACACCAGTGACGTTGTATACCGTGTTCTTTGCAAACCTGATACCGGTAACGGAAGTTTGGGCTGGGGCATAAATACCTGTTAAATAGATATTCTTTACGGTGCAGTTTCTTACTGTCAGGCTGTCCCAGTTGCCTA
>JALHUP010000397.1 GCA_022866585.1 Candidatus Zixiibacteriota bacterium
ATGACTCAATTTTTGTATTGTGTTTATGATTGGGCGGGCTTTTCTCCCAAAACCAGCCAAGCCCTTTCCTCTTCTGAATCAGCCCTGATTTCCACTTTGGTAGAATACCCGATAGATGCCTATAATCCGAAACAAGGTTTGGGCGTCTCTGATCTGATTTTCGATTATCTGGGAGTGGGAATGGCAATTGCAAGGAAACATCAAAGTTGGCTGAATGATTTTGATTTTAAACTCAGCTGGAAGAAAAACATTTTCTCTCAAAATAAAACCCCCTTCGCTCAAACCTACGAGGAATACGATAATTTTATC
This sequence comes from Candidatus Zixiibacteriota bacterium, assembly GCA_022866585.1. GTDB lineage: Bacteria > Zixibacteria > MSB-5A5 > MSB-5A5 > SM1-73 > SM1-73. The sequence goes on from JALHUP010000397.1 coordinate 310, forward strand.
TACTGGTGGACATACCGCCCAAAACTTTTCCTTCCTAAAAAGCTTCTATGTTTCGGATTTGGATATAGTGTTACTCATTTAGAGCTTAAACCGAAAAGGGAATTTTATGGGGGGATTGGTCTTTCCATCCCAGATTTTGCCTCATTGTTTGGGAAAAAACTTGGCGACAAAAGCAAATTCTTGGGAATTCTATATCCCAACATCCGCATAAAATTTTAGCCAGTTAAAGCCAAGCTTTTTCAGGATGAATTCGTTAGTGTTCTTTGGCAACTAAGAGCAGACAAAAAGAATTTTAATCCCCCTTGGTCCCCCTTTACAAAAGGGGGAGTTCTAAATAATCCCCCTTGGTCCCCCTTTACAAAAGGGGGAGTTCTAAATAATCCCCCTTTGTCCCCCTTTACAAAAGGAGGAGTTCTAAATAATCCCCCTTTGTCCCCCTTTACAAAAGGGGGAGTTCTAAATAATCCCCCTTTATAAAAGGGGGATTTAGGGGGATTATAGCTCACCTTATATCGTCTCAATCACACCATTTGAATTTTCACACCTCTCTATGTGAAAATTCGTATGAATGCTTCGCATCTCGGAATATTAACTCCCATGTTTATCTCGCTGAGCGAAAACCGATTTTCATCAAAAGCCCTTTTTTCTTTTCACAGATTGAAGTTCGTCAATTCTCTGTGCAAAAGAAGAGCATAGAAAAATTCAATTTTCGCTTTTTAAAAGCCGATAAAAACTTCGTAACCGAAAGACAGGAACTTCAATTACCCCGCCGTTGGCGGGGGATTTTCAATAAATTCGCACCTTTGGTATTTTATCTTTAAACTTCTATAATCTGTTCTAAGGGGGCATATGAGCAGTAGATCCAATGGTCGAATCTGTTTAACCAGAAATTCCACCCCTGCGCAAGCAAACCAAATTCCACCTTTGTCGGGGCTGTCCCAGAAGTCCCCGCTGGAGACTGATGTCTCGGGATCAACCTCTGGCGATGCTCCGCATATTTTGGTGGTTGACGACGAGGAGTATATCTGTGAAGTCATAAAAGAGATGCTGGCGGATGCGAACTACCGTGTGCAGACGGCTTATGACCCCCAAAAGGCTATGGATATTTTAGAGAGAGAGCCGGTGGACTTCGTTTTGACCGACCTGATTATGGGCGAAAAATCAGGCGTGGATGTGCTTAACAAAACGATCAAACTTCATCCGGATGCGGTGGTGGTTTTAATGACCGGTCGCCCCACCATAGAGAATGCGGTAGCGGTTTTAAAATCAGGCGCCTATGACTACTTGATCAAGCCCTTTTCCATGGATACCCTAAGGGCGGTCGTAAAAAGGGGTTTAGAAAAACAAAGACTTCTTCGAGAGAATATTAATTTAAAGGAAACAGTCTCCCTTTATAGGATCAGCGAAGCCATGGGTTCAAGCATCCGATTGGATTTTCTTTTGAACTTGATTTTGGAGACCGCCATCAAAGAGCTGGAAGCAGACATGGCCTGGGTTTTACTTTTAGACGAAAAGAACAACGAGTTGATCCCTAAAGCGTCTCTGGGCATACCCCCACGGATGTATGAAAGTGGCTTTTTAAGCGGAAACGATTCCATCTCCAGATGGGTGATAAAAAATGCCAAGCCCCAAATTTTCGACAAGGATAAAATCGAAGATCGATTCCTCTCCTGGGAGTTTAAGAGAAAGATAAGATCAGGCATTAGCCATCCCTTGATGGCCAAAGGAAAGGTAATAGGGATTTTGACTCTGATTCGAACCGAAGGCCAGCTATCTCCATTCAACATCGGGCAGATTCACTCCCTTTCCATCATCGTCTCCAAAGCCGCCTCTGCTATCGAAAATTCTAAGCTGTATGAGGAACTAAGGGAGTCTTATATGGAGACTCTCACCGCCTTAGCCAATGCGGTGGAAGCGCGGGACACCTATACCCGGGGACACACGGAAAGGGTCTGGTATATGGCTGAGCTTATCGCCAGGCAGATGGGATGGGAGGAGGATAAGCTGTGGGAGGTGAAAATGGGAGGGATATTGCACGATATTGGTAAAATTGGGGTTCCAGATGCAATACTGAATAAGCCGGAGGCTTTAACCCAAGAGGAATTTGAAGTGATGAAACAGCATCCAGCTTGTGGAGCAAAGATATTGGAAGGGATCTCTTTTTTGAAGCCGGCCATCCCGTATGTTCTTTATCATCATGAAAGATATGATGGCAAAGGCTATCCAAACAGATTAAGAGGAGAACAGATACCTATCCAGGGACGCTTGATGGCTGTAGTGGACACCTTTGATGCCATAACCTCAGACAGACCTTATAGAAAAAGCAAAGGTTTTAAGCTTGCCATCAAAGAGATCAAAGATTGCTCCGGCACCCAGTTCGATCCAAAGGTGGCTAAAATCCTTGTGGGAGCCTGGGAGCATGGAAGAATCGACAAAGAAAGAATAAAAATCAAAAAGTGATTTCTCTTCATTCCTGCAAATATATGTGGGGGGACTTCTCGTATAAAAACAAAGTGTAAATTTCAAAACACCTAAAGAAAGTCCATTTTTGCTCTTACATCCGGAAGGAAAAAATTCTTGAGATTTTTGTTGACATAATAAAAAAGTTATATATTTTTTCTAATCGAACTTACAGTTCTTTTAAAAAACTGCAAAAAATTCCACAAAGAAGGTTCTCTTTTGTTGGTGAACAAAAGTTTGACCATAGGCGACAAAAACAAGTGTATGAAGTTAGAAATAGGAGTTTGATTCTAAAGTAAAAAACAAAAGGAGCACAAATGAAGACAGAAATAGAGAAGGTCGATTTCGACCTCGGTGGTTCGAGGAACGTTGATTCGTTTCCCCTATTAGGTGATCCGAAAGATGCTTTTCCTCTTCGTTTTCCTTTAGTGGGACAAGTGGTTTTGATTACCTCCATAAATAGGGAGAAGGTTCCCAGTTTGGCGCCGCAAAGCTGGGTTTCCATCTTTGCCTCCCGTCCGGCTATAGTCGGCTTCGGCTGTAATATGAGCCAACCTACGGCCAAAAACATTTTGTCCACCGGGGAATTTGTTATAAATATTCCGGGGGCGGAGTTGGCTAAAAAAATATGGAATGTATCGGGGATGGAAACTGAGGGGAATAAAAACATCGAGAAGGCGGGCTTGACGCCCATCAAGTCTGCCAAACTTTCCACACCTCGCATTGCTGAATGCAGGGCGCACTTAGAATGCTCTTTGGACTGGACGAAAAAATATGGGGATCAGGTGGTCATATTCGGACGTGTGCTTTTGGCTTCAGTGGATAAAAAAGCGGTGGAAGCCGACTCAGAGGAAAGATACAAATATCTTAAGCTTTTAGCGGACTTAGATGAGGGGATATATGGGGTGATCAAAGAAGCAAAGAAGGTCAGCCCCAAGTGAGCAGTGGAAAGTGGTCAGTTAGCAGTGGCCAGCCATCATCTGGCGATCAAGCATAGCTTTTAGCACTGCTTGACACAGGAATATAATTAGCTTTCCTATACCCGTTTTGATTTTTCCGAAGTTCTAAGTTAGATATAAATATCCGAAAGAGTTAACCCCTAATTTCGAAACAAAAGTTTTCCTGCGCGTTAGTCTTTTTAACCAACGGCTAGGTTGCCTGTTGTGAAGACAGGTTGCACAAGAACTTAGTGTAAAAGCAGTAGCCGCCCACAAGGCCGTAAGTTATTAAAAACCAAGGTCTGGGTTTCCCCGACTAAACTCTGCGGTTGTTATTTTAGAGACTGCCGATAATCCTCCCGGACGGTCTTTGTAATCCACCATACCAATTACCAGCACTTCTGATTTCAAAAAGAAGATTTTGTGCATTCAAGCGGGAAACTACGCCCCCCCACTCCTTATCTTTTGTGGATCAAATGGTTAAGAATTGATCAATTTTCCCGATTAATAATTTAGAGATAAGCAAAGAGTTGCTTGTGTATTTAGTACTTTTGCTATTAAGTAACATTGCATCCTCGTCCCGCAAAGTGCGGGATGCATTTTTGGTTTCGTTTTAAAAGGTTACGGTTGCGGTTAGGTATCGTCTAAAAAGTCCTCGTCAGTCGTTTGTCGCGCCAAAGGCGGGATAGACGAAACCGACCCACGCTCCCCGATACGTGACCGAAACCCAAACCGACAACAATAGACCTAAAAATCTTATTTTGTGGACAGAGCGTTAGGCAAAAAGCAGGGTAAGGTTTGTTTAAATTATAAAACTTCTTCTCCCGATTATGAGCACCAAAACCAAAGAGGCCGGGCTTACTGGAGATTTAAGGACAGTCTCTCTGGCCGATCTTTTGCAACTTATCAGCACATCCGGAAAGACCGGAATGCTTTCGATCTTTCGATCTCATAATAGAGAATTTGCACCCAAGGGATCTGTTTCGGGCGATATTCAAAAAAGGGAGATCTATTTCTTAAAGGGCAACATAATTTATGCCACCTCTTTCGGCAATGAGGACGTCTTATTGGGCAACCTCGTCTTGAGGAAAAGGAAAATTTCCAAAGCGGAGCTGGATAAAGCGGTCAACCTTCAGAAGTTCTCCCATAAGAGATTGGGCACACTTCTTTTGGAGATGGGGCTTTTAAGCCGAGAGGAGTTGTCGGAATGTCTAAAATATCAGATTGAGGAGATTCTGTATAATCTTTTCGGTTGGACCTCTGGAGAGTTCGTCTTTTTGGAGGGTAAACTTCCCCCTGCAGATCAGATCACCACTCAGATTATTACCATGAATATGGTGATGGAGGGGACAAAAAGAATCGATGAGGCAAACCAGATCCAAAAGTTTCTGCCAGCGGATGACGTCATCTTGAGGGTGGTGGCAGATCCCAAGATTAAATCCAGCCAGGTGAATGTAAATTTAGACGATCTACAAACACTGGTTTTGATTAATGGAGAAAGAACAATTCCGGAGATACTCGAATTAAGCTCACTTGGAGAATTTCTTACCTCTAAAGCCATATATAATTTATTAACTTTGGGATTGGTGGAAGAAGGGGGGAAGAAAAAAATCCAAAAGCCTCAAAAAGAAAAAGAAGAGATTCTTTTGGAGATCGTGATCCAATTATATGTTGTCTCTTACCAGACCATTGAAAAAACCGTAGCCCAGAAATTAGGGGAAGGAGCAAAAAAGATCCTGAACAACTCTCTTCAGCTTCAAAAGACCTATCACCCGATTCTGGCTAATCTGGTAAGTTCCGAGGACTTTCTTAACTTTGGGAATTTGAAAAATGCTGTGACCAGGATATCGAAACCAATCAGATTCCATAAACTCATGGACGGACTGAATGCCTTGCTTTCGGAATACCTCAAATCCGTCTCCTTGACTTTGGGCAAAAATGTGACCAGAGAGGCTATCGCGGAGATCAGAAAAGAAGCGGCTCAGATCATCGCTCAGGACAGGGAAATAGCTAAGGAATATGATCTCGAAGAAGAGTTGCTAAGAACCTTAAAATTTCTCTAAAAAATGCGCATGCATCTTCGATCAGCGAATTCTTTAAAAACGATGGAAAAGAAGGAATCTAAAGCTTTTTTCAAAATATGGTTTTTGCTTTTTGTGGTGGTAGTCCTTTTTCCTCAAGAAGCTTTTGCTCCCCCAAGTAGGATGGTGGCACGCTCCTCTTCAGGTTTTTTGC
>JALHUP010000059.1 GCA_022866585.1 Candidatus Zixiibacteriota bacterium
CCATTCTATGGTATTCTGCTAACTCCTTTTTCCCTAAGGTGTGTGCGATAAAAAGTTTACCTCCCTTTTTTAGTGCTCTGCCCATCTCATATAATGCCTTTTTCTGGTCGGTAACATGGGCAAAAGTGTCAAGGCAGGTGAGGTAATCAATGGTTTGATCTTTTAGCGGAAGAGCTTCCAATGAACCATTGATAAAATGGATGCCCTTTTTTGCCTTATTCTTCTTGGCTTTTAAGATCATGTTCCAGGAGAAGTCTAAGGCAAAGACCGAGCCTTTTTCTTTTACTTTCTTCAAAAGATGGGGCAGGAGGACTCCCGTGCCGCATCCTACATCCAAAACAGTCTTGCCTTCCTGAAGATCAAATCTCTGGACCAGCTCTTCGATTTTAGAGGCAATATCTTGGTTATTTTGCCTATCCCAGGAGACTGCGTGTCTATCGAAAAATTCCCTCTTGGACATTTTTTACAGGGTGATGATATTTTCGGCTTCGGTCAGGACAGCGACGATCTCCTGCATGTTGCTTACTCTTCCTGCCTGGATCAGATCGACCAGTCCATAGAAGTTGACACAAGTTCCACAAGAGATGATCCCGACTCCCAAATTCTCCAAGCTTTGCAAAGTCTCCAGAACCGGTGAATCCTTAGCGGTCAGTTTCACTCCGGAGTTGTAAAGCACCAACATCTGTGGTCTTTTTTCTGCATTAAGGAGAGTTTTCAGGAAGTTGCCCATAAGACGGACTCCCAGCTTTTCATCTCCCAGCCCCATCTTGTCGCTGTTTATTACAACTACCTTCTTCATTTAAGCTCCCGGTCAATTTTTTAAACTAAGAGAATAAAACATCGGTTTTCCCCTTTGTAAAGGAATTTTTGTGAATTTTGGTTTTTCCCGAGAAGTATAGGATAGAGATGCTTTTGGGAACACCCGTGCGGATAACCGATATGGTGTCAGAACGGGGTTCTGACATCATTATTGTCCCCGAGATTTGGGGAGGGCGAAAGCCCCGGTGGCTGGGATTGTAATCCCCATATAAAAAGAGGGAATTTTGAATAATCCCCCTTTAATCTCCCTTTAAAAAAGGGGGAATTGTAATGCCCTTTAAAAAAAGGGGGAATTACAGCCTCCCCCTTTCAAAAAAGGGAGATTAGAATCTCCGCTTAAAAAGGGGGGGATTAGAGATTATGGTGATTTTGAATTTTAATTGACATCATCATTTCCTATCTTGTTGCATTGAAAGAAATGAAAAAGACAGCCGAGCCTCAAGAATTGAAACTCGGCTGTCTTTCTTTTCTACCGAAGACGGATCCTGCGTCCACTTCTGTCTTGGTTTTTGGTCTAATTTCTCAGTCTCAGTCTCCGTCTCAGTCTAACTTCACAGTCTCCGTCTTTAGTCTACAAACCTTCGCAATCAGGTGCTGGACCATGGATGTATAGATAGTTAACCAGCGTGACGATGTCTGCGGCGTCGATCGCGGCATCACTGTTGACATCGGCTACGATCCAAGGTGGTTTTGGACCATGGATGTACAGATAGTTAACCAGCCAGACGATGTCTGCGGCGTCTACGTTTCCGTCACTGTTGGCGTCTCCGCACCGTCCTGTGGGGAAGGTCTTTTCGAGCACACCGCCTCTATTCAGCTCGGGTACGAGGATCGTTCTGGCTTTGCCTATGTTGGTCTTCAAGTCATCCAAACCCGTGCGACTGAAAGATTCGATCAGGATGAATTCGCCCAGGAAGTTAGTGGTACTGCCTTCTGGAATCTTACCCGCGGTCATCACCACACTGCGGTCTACCACCGAATCCGGATTATCCACGACGGTCCCCTCATTTAAGGGAGTAGCTGCCAACCGGTATAACTGACTATCCTGCCAGCCCCAGCCACTCTGCGGATAGAGGTATTCGGCATTCCGCACGTCCTTACAGCCCAAAGGCGTCACTACCGCTCCCGCAGCATTGGTCAAAGCCATTCCCACGTAATAGCTCGCATATTCAGGATGA
>JALHUP010000398.1 GCA_022866585.1 Candidatus Zixiibacteriota bacterium
GCTTTTACGAAAATCTGGTGAACAAATATCCCATCATCTCCATCGAGGATGGACTGGCTCAGGATGATTGGGATGGCTGGGTTAAACTCAATGAGAAATTGGGGGACAGAATCCAGATTGTGGGAGACGATCTTTACGTCACCAATATAAAGAGATTACAAAAAGGGATCGAACTTAAAGCCACCAACTCTATTTTGATCAAGCTTAACCAGATTGGAACATTGACCGAGACTTTAGATACTATTGAGATGGCAAAGAAAGCTGGCTTCACCGCAGTAGTTTCGCACCGATCCGGAGAGACGGAGGACACCACCATCGCCGATGTGGTGGTGGCAGTCAATGCCGGGCAGATAAAGACCGGCTCGGTCTCCCGCACCGACAGAATCTGCAAATACAATCGTCTCCTCCGAATCGAAGAGGAGTTAGGCGAAAGAGCACAGTTTTTGGGGAAGAAGGTTTTTTATAACATAACGCAATAGAAAATTTATCACCCTCCCTTAATCCCTCCCATCAAGGGAGGGAAGATTTCCTCTCCCCTTGTGGGAGAGGGTTAGGGTGAGGGGTATTTTAAACCCAATATACAAATTAAAAAATGATTAAGAAGAGAAAGTCCAGAGATTTTTTGCCAAGTGAGTTTTTTCAAAAGATAAAAGAGAAAACTCTTCGAAAGAAAAGTAAGGTCAAAAGGATTTTATTCCTTTTGGTCTTTGTCTTCGTCTCCTATCGCTTCTTTTCCGGACCTTACGGCTTCATCCAGATACATTCCTTCTGGCAACAGAAAAAGAACTTAGAGAAGGAATCCAAAATGTGGCAGGCAAAAATGGTCGATTTGGAAATTGAAAAGAAAAGGTTAGAAGAAGACAAGTTTTATTTGGAGAAACAAGTCAGAGAAAGATTGGGAATGGTTAAAGAGGGGGAAAAGGTTTATAGAGTTGTTCCACGCAAAGAGGCTCCATCCGATGCAGGTAGGCAGATACCCCCCTCTGGGGAGGTCTACCCAAAATCCGATTCCCTGCCCACCCAGAAGGGTGGGCGTCCGCCCAGATGAGCATCACCAAGACCGAAGCCATTGTTTTGAAAAGCTTAAAATTTGGGGACACCTCGAAGATCGTCACCTTATACACCAAAGATTATGGAAAGATCAAGGTGATCGCCAAAGGGATAAGAAAACCCAAAAGCAGACTGGCGGGGACCTTAGAGACGTTTTTCCACATTCACATCGTCTTTTACAAAAAGCTGACCACCGAGATTTATCTTTTATCTCAAGCCGAGATTATAAAACCATTTCAGAAACTTACAAAAGATTTGAGCCGGTATGCCTTTGCCTCCGGGGCTTTAGAGCTTTTGGACAAACTGATCACCGGAGAGGAGCCAAACCCAGAGCTTTTTGAATTGACCAAAAACACTTTATCTTTTATGGGGAGTTGTCCTCAAAAATCTTTAGAAAAATCCTTTTGGTTTTATGTTTTAACCTTAGCCGATATTTTGGGATATAAACCCAAATTTGACCGATGTATTTCTTGTAACAAAACTATTCCGGATAAATTTATATTGTTCAGTCCGGAAAAAGGTGGAATCGTTTGCCAAAAATGTGCCAGACAGGATCAAGCCTATCTCAGATTGTCGAAAGATTCGGTAAGATCGGCATTAAAACTTCAATCCATTGAGTTGGACAAATTAGATTCGTATAATATTCCAAAGGAACAGCTGCGCGAGATATCAAATGTGGTCTTAAATCTTTTGGATTATCATACCGGAAGGGGAAGGGACCTGAAGTCTTTGGAATTTTTAGAGGGAGAATTAGGCGTAGGATAATTCGTTATTACATGGGGTATTTGAGAAATCCCCCTAAATCCCCCTTTTACAAAGGGGGATTGAAAGACATTAAAAATTCCCCCTTTTGTAAAGGGAGACTAAAGAGGATTGAAGATTCCCCCTTTTTTAAATGGGGATTTTAAAAAGTCATTCCGAAACATGACAGATAACGACTTTGATGGTTCGACCCTTCGACAGGTTCATGGTGCTGAGCGAAGTCGAAGCATAAGCTCACCATAAAGGAGGAGAAGTGAAAAAACCAGAACCGGATTTGATGGACAAGTTAGTTTCATTATGCAAAAGAAGGGGATTCATCTTTCAATCTTCAGAGATCTACGGTGGGATCACCAGCTGTTGGGATTATGGTCCTCTGGGGGTGGAGATGAAGAAAAATATCAAGGACTTTTGGTGGAAAAGCATGACCCAATACCGGGAAGATATTGAGGGGGTGGACGCCTCTATCCTCATGCATCCCAAGGTCTGGGAGACCTCCGGGCACGTGGAAAACTTCACCGATCCGATGGTGGATTGCAAAAAATGCAAGCAGAGATTCAGGGCAGACGACATAAATGGCACCGTTTGTCCGGTCTGTGGAGGTGAGCTAACCGAAGCCCGAATGTTTAATTTGATGTTTAAGACACACATGGGACCGGTCGAAGATGATGCTTCTGTGGTCTATCTAAGACCTGAGACCGCACAGGGAATATATGTCAATTTCTTGAATGTTATGGGACCTTCACGGCAGAAAGTCCCTTTCGGCATTGCTCAGATCGGCAAAGCTTTCAGAAATGAAATCTCTCCAGGAAATTTCATCTTCAGATCACGTGAATTTGAGCAGATGGAGATGCAATATTTTGTGCATCCCCAAGAGGATCAGAAATGGATTGAGTATTGGAAAGAGGAGAGGATGAAATGGTATCATGACGTCGGGATAAGAAAAGAGAACTTGAGATTTCACCAGCACGAAAAGAAGGAATTGGCTTTCTACGCTAAGGTCGCCTACGATATTGAATATAACTTTCCTTTTGGATGGAAGGAAATCGAAGGCATTCATAACCGCACAGATTTCGATCTTTCGAGACACAGCCAAGCCACAGGCAAAGACCTCACATATTTCGATGACCAAACCAAGGAAAGATTCATTCCCTACATAATCGAAACCTCTGCCGGTGTGGACCGAACCATGCTGGTCTGTTTGGTAGATGGATATTATGAAGAAGTGGTTAAAGGCGAAGAGAGGGTGGTATTGAGATTGGATCCCAAGATTGCTCCCATCAAAGCATCGATCTTACCTTTAGTCAAAAGGGACAACATGCCGGAGGTTGCCAAAAAGATTGAAAAGATGTTGAGACCTCATTTTAATGTCTTTTATGACGAGGGTGGTGCAGTCGGTCGTCGCTACCGCAGGCAGGATGAGATTGGCACTCCCTTCGGCATTACCGTCGATTCGCAAACTTTGCAGGATGAAACTGTCACCTTGCGGGAGAGGGACTCCATGGAGCAGGTTAGATATAAGATTGATGATTTGATTCCGGTGCTGAATAAAAAGATTTGGGGATAAAACCCGTGTTGGGTCGGGAATTGGAATTCCCGACCCATAGTCGATGTCGTGCCGGAAATCCAATTCCCGCACGAACATAGAAGACGCGATGGGTTGGAAAAATATTTATTTAGATAACTATTCATATTTCTTCTCCAGCAAAATTGTGGAGGGCATCCCAGTCCTTGAATCAAAAAGACCAAAGAAAATACTTCTGGATTTAATGAACTTCTACCGTGAAAAATACAAAACGAAAATTCAAGCATATGTGATTATGCCAACTCACCTGCATTTAATCATAAATTCTCAGGAAGGTGAAAATGTCAAATCATTCATGCAAAACCTATTAAGAAGAAGTTCAATTAGAATTGTGGAGTGTTTGGAAGAAAATCTAAGAGAAAACAACGATGCGAAGAAATCCCAGCAGGTTTTGAAGGTTTTCAGAGATCGTGCGAACATGCCTTCACAACACGCAGTTTGGAAAGAAAGATCACGTGGGATTCCAATTTATACCGACAGGGTGATGAAAATCAAACTGGATTACATCCACAATAACCCACTTCGGGCGGGACTGGTAAAGGAGCCACAAGATTATCTGTATTCCAGTTTTAGAAATTATTATTTGAATGACCATAGCATCTTCAGAGTGGATATAATTGATATCTTGAATTTAAAATCTGTGTAACGTGCGGGAATTCCAATTCCCGCACGAACAGAAACCCTGTTCATGTTGGATCGGGAATTGGAATTCCCGATCCACAAAGATGTATAATGAAATGAAGTTGCTAAATCAGGATTCTATAAATTGGCTTCTGGAAGGTGAACCCTGGGTTAGGTATCGAACTTTGGTTGATCTATTGGATAAGAATGAAAATGATAACGAGGTAAAAAAAGCAAAAAAAGAAATTTCTGAACATCCCCTAATTAAAAAGATTTTCAAGAAACAGAATAAGGATGGATATTGGGGAGTGCCCCAGGATATTTTCACCTGGTGGCCCAAGAAGGATACCACCTTTTGGTTCCTTCCCATATTGGCTGATTTTGGATTTACCAAAGAGGATAAAAGAATTGCAAGGGCTTGTGAATATGTTTTCAGTCTTCAATTGAACTCAGGAGGTTTTGAAAGTTTCAACCCAAAAAAGGCGGCTGATTGCCATACCGCTATTCTTCTTGAGCCATTGGCGAAAATGGGTTTTTCAGACGATGATAGGTTGAAAAAGGCATATAAATGGCTGGTGTCGAGACAAAGAAAAGACGGTGGCTGGTGGTGAAAAGATACTGCGCAGATCGGTCGATCAAGAGAAGAAGAACCTAGCTGCGCTTTCGCCACCACGTTTGTCTTGGGTGCGATGGCGCAAAATTCGTTGCTTGCGAAAAGCAAAGTGGCAAAAAGAGGAGTAGAGTTTCTTTTACAATGCTGGGAAAGCAGAGGCAAAATCAAATATGCGGGACACGATAGCCAAATCGGAACCGACTGGGAGAAATTGAAATATCCCTTCACCGATTATCGAATCCTAAAATCTTTGGATACACTTTCCCAATTCAAATTCATTAAAAATGATCCACGTCTTAAAGAGATGGTTCACGCGCTCGTCTCGAAGCAAGATGCGAATGGGCGTTTTACCCCGGAGTCAATTCACCAGGTATGGTCAGATTTTGATTTCGGACAAAAAGAGAAACCTTCTTTTTGGGTCACTTTTTTGGCTTTGCGTATACTAAAAAGACTTTTTGAATAACTTATGGGTTATCCATCCCCATAGACCTGTGGAAAATAGTTGAAGAGCAGCGACTGGAGTGTTCGCCTTTAGGCGAACCCTGTAAAAGCTCATTGCCTTCAAAAAGTTTCAGGTCAAGCTAAAGCTTGACACTCCAGCAACACCTTTCTCACTTTGACTTTTTCCGAGGCATCCCGCAGATGCCTGACAATAACTATATATGATAAATAAAAAATCTATCTTTCGGGAAAACAGATTCGATGGTCTCTTTCTAAAAGGGGATAAGATAATTATTCGCTCTTTGAGAAGAGATGATATAGATAAAAGAGTGGCTTGGACAAAATATCCCGATCCGCTTTATTTTCATTATAATCCTCCTAATCTGGGGCAGAAGGAAAAGGAGGAATGGTATTTTAAGAGAATAAACGATCCCAATCTGATCTATCTTGCCATCGATAACCATAGTGGTCAATTGGTGGGTTTCATCTCTTTGTATAGTATTGATAGGTTGGCGAAGAGCGCCTGGATGGGGATATTTCTTGGCTACGAATTCACCGATAAAGGTTACGGCACAGACTCCATATCGACCTTAGCCAAATATTTTTTTCAAGAAATGAAATATGAGGCGATGTTTTTAGATGTGGCATCCCACAACCAAAGAGCCATAAGATGCTACCTGAAATGTGGATTCAAATTCATCCGCACAAAATACAACAAACACGATCCTCGGAGTGACTTGGATATCTTCGGAGATGATAGGTACAAAGACATAAGGGAATATTTCAAAAAAGAGGGGGATGAGATTCTGTGCCAATTCGATGAGATGATATTGACAAAGGATTTGTGGCTTACCCAAAATCCCATCTTAACCAGCTAATATCTCCTGTTCGTCACGGACACCTTCCGGACGGATCTTCAATGTCCGTGACGTCAAAGACAATGGTAACAGACGAGGCGCCCGTTACCAACAAAGGAAGTTCCCCTGGGTTATAAAAGGCTTACGCCTTAACTCCCACAAGCCGTCGGGCGACCACACTTCCCCCCCCAATGGTTCGACTTCGCTCACCATAAAAGGCGGGATCAATGCAAGGCAAGGTCGCCCCTACTGCTTTGGCCGGGGGTGGGGGCACCCCCGACCAACGAGGTTTCAATTATTTACCAATACAGAATTCCGAGAAGATCTTATTTAAAATATCCTCGGTGAAGGTTTTGCCGATCACCTCGCCGATTGAATCCAA
>JALHUP010000011.1 GCA_022866585.1 Candidatus Zixiibacteriota bacterium
CCACCGATTCCTTATATTCCTCTCCGAGAAATCCATTTCTCGCTGCATAGGGCATATCCTCCTTTCTATCGTTTCCTAAATGGATATGCCCTTTCGCTTTATCTTGTCAATATAAATTTACACAAAAGAATTTACACAATAACTGATGCGGTATGATAAAGCAGCCCGCTATTAGAGGTAGACTCTTTTATCTCTTTCCTTGACTTCCGCGTAGGCAAGCCTTTATGGCTTGCCCGCGGGATATTGAGACCAGCCCCGCCTCTGGCGGGGCTACGCGATCTTTACCAAGTCAAGTTTTTTCAATGCTGGGTTTGCGTCCACTGGAGCAGTATGATAAAGCAGTCCGCTATTAGAGGTAGAATCTTTTATCTCTTTCCTTGATTTCCGCGTAGGCAAGCCTTTATGGCTTGCCCGCAGGATATTGAGACCAGCCCCGCCTCTGGCGGGGCTACGCGATCTTTACCAAGTCAAGTTTTTTTCAATGCCGCGATCAAAAAAGACGAAAACAGAAAGCTCAAAAGTCTGGAAAGATACATTCGACGGTAACCGGCGAAAAACTCAAAAGAGCTTTGGAAAAGATATAGATGCGGAAAAACCTATATTGGTGTGAATTGTAAAGGGGAGGTAATTTCCTCAGGCGGTTTGAACCGTTTGCAGAATTTTAACTTCTGGTTTTTTATATTTTTGCAGGTAGACCACAAAGACCGAACCCCTCCCCAATTGGCTTCTAAATTCTATTTTGCCACCAAGATTGTTCACCAATCTTTGCACGATAGCCAGTCCCAATCCGGTGCCGTTCTTCTTGGTGGAATAAAAGGGGGAAAAAATCTTTTCTTTCTGCTCCTCGGTCATCCCTTTTCCCAGGTCCGTTATGGCGATGGGAACCCAATCTGAGTCCTCGGGCTCTTCACCGTTGAAATAATATTGATCTATTTGATTTAAACTCTGGGTGGTGACCAAAATCTCTCCTGGTTTTTCCTCTCCCCCTCCAAAGGCGGGGGATCCTTCGGACATGGATTCGATGGCATTCACCAGAAGGTTCAAAAGAATCTGTTTGATTTGATTCTCTTCACCCAGGACATATAAAGAATCCGAAGTCATCTCTTTTTTTACAGAAACTCCTTGCCCCAAAGCAGGATGTTTTTTGACGATCTCTATTACTTCATCCACCAGATGGGTTAGCTCCACCTTAGTGAAAACGGCTGGTCCAATTTTGGCATATTGCAGGAATTCAGTTAAGATTTTATTTAATCTTCCGGTTTCTTTGATAATTAACTCCAAAAGCTTTTGATTCTCACCGGACAAGGAAAGCTCTTCCTTTAAAACCTCCACTGAGCCGGAGATGGAAGCCAAAGGGTTTCGGATTTCATGGGCGATCCCGGCGGAAAGCTCCCCTACTGCCGCTAATCTGTCTGCGGTCCTAATTCTTTCTTCTAATTTCAACGCCCCCGTGATATCCTGAAAGATAGCAATGACACCACGTATTTCTCCGTCTTTATCTCCCAGAATAGAAGTGCTTATGCCCAGAGGAACTTTTCTGTTATTTGCGCCGGTGATATATAACACGTCTCTGGAATCAACCTGACTGAACCTCAGAGCCTGATAGAACTTCTCCCCCAGCTGGGGCATCCTTTTTTTAAACACATCCTCGTAATTTTTCCCTTTGACTTCTTGCTCTTTATATCCTAAAATCTCCTCTGCGGCTCGATTGAAGTAAATTATTCTTCCCAGAGCATCAACGGTGACAAGACCGCTTTTCACATGTCTCAAGACGTCATCCGTGTCCGTCCTTATTCTGTTCAATTCCACCGAGGCGCTCCACAGCTCCTCCCCCTTTATCTTCACCCTTTGAGCCAAATAGCCTCCGATGAAAGCCACCAGATAAAAAGCACAGATATAAAGAAAAACTTTATAAAAGGTTACATCATTAACGTAGCGCAAATTTTTTAAGGAGAAAGAAGAAAAGCCAAAACCCTCCTGCGACCATATTATGGTGAAAACATAAGAGAGGATGGACAAACTCGCCACAATCACGCTTCCCCCCAGATGATAAACCAAACTGGTGGAGATGATGGTGAGAATGAAAAGAACCGCAAACGGGCTATCCACCCGCCCGGTATGGTAAATCACCCCGGCTTCGATAACGATCTCGAAGAGGATGTGTAAGGCGATGATGAAGTTGAAGAGAAACTCATAAGTCCTCTTTAAGTCCAATAAAATGATTGCCAGCGAAACTAAGGTCAAAAGGCTGTAGATCAAAAAAGGAACGAACAGTAAATCTGGAACTTTAAGAAAGAAGACCACTATCCCCAACAAAAGCAAGAAAACGAAAAGGCGGGACAAAAGGAGCCATGGCACTTTTAGAATTGTTTGCTCAGCTTTTTGGGCATCCACTTTCATGTTCTATAACTCTTAGTTTTGATTAATTTTGTTGGGCAATGGAAGCGGGAGCAAATTTTTAATTTTGCTCTTTGAGTTTTGAATTCCAATAGGTTGCGAATTCAGATATGACATAGCTTTTAAATCATGGTCTTAAGATTCTGCAAAATAAAGCACTAAAATTTACACCACTGTCAAAAAAAAATTGGCAGTGGTGTTAAATTCGAAGAATACCTCGCATACAAAGAGCGAACTATTTACGGTGAGCCAATTCGTGTGAATGCATACGCATCGACCCACGCACGAATTCTGTGTCTGGAGATTGCTTTAGCTTATCTTCCCGATTATCTCGAACATAGGAAGATACATGGCAATCACGATTCCCCCGATAACAATTCCCATTAAGACTATGATCACTGGCTCGATCATGGAAGTTAAGGCGGCAACGGCGGCGTCCAC
>JALHUP010000012.1 GCA_022866585.1 Candidatus Zixiibacteriota bacterium
GGAACCTCAATTATTGTAAGAGAAGTATTTTATAACATTCCGGCAAGGCGAAAATTTCTGAAATCCATTTTGACGGAGACCAGACATATTATAGATCTTCTAACCAGATTCGCTGTCGCTTATCCGGAGATTTCATTTAAGCTGATAAGTGATGGGAGGGAGCTTTTTGATTTTAAAGCAGTAAATAGTTTGAAGCAAAGAGTTGGAGATATCTTTGGAAAGAATCAGATAGAGAAAATGGTGGAAATACAGACTGAGACTGGGACTGAGACGGAGACTGGGCACAAAAGGCTAAACATAAGCGGTTTTCTGGGGAAGCCAGAGATTGGACGGTCAAATCGGGCGGAGCTTTATCTTTTTGTTAATCGGAGACCGATAGTCTCCAGATCGCTTTATCATGCTGTGCAGATTGGATATGGCGAGCTTTTGCCTAAGGGGAAATTTCCATTTGCCATCGTATTCATAGAGATTGATCCGGGGCTGGTGGATGTGAACGTTCATCCTACCAAAAGCGAAGTCAGGTTCTCGGATGAAAAGGGAGTGCATGATTTGGTCTATATGAAGATCAAAGAGAGTTTGACTTCTCCAGAAGTGATGCCCACTTTGAGTAAACTTCCTGAATCTACTATGCCCCAAGCATCAGCTTCTCATGATATTTTGCGGGGCTGGGAGCCCCGCCTACGCGAGGTCACAACTTCTGAAGATATAACACCGACATCATCTGCTCCACCTAAGGCAGAATCTTTTGATCTTCCTGTTGCTGAATTGCCGAAAACTAAGGGCGAAGAAGGGATTCACCGTAAACAGACCCAAAAGAGCTTCTTTAAAGAGGAAGTGGTCGAACCTGAGTCCCCAAAGGCTCAAGAAATAGAAGAAAAGAAGATACCTCTTAGTGAAAGGCCGTTGGAGCAGGTTGAAGATAAACTTGTCGAGTTTGCCAAAGTTGAGAAAAAGGTTGATGCTGGAGCCGGTAATCTATGGCAGTTGGCGGATACTTATATCTTATCTCAGGTAAAAGGGAATCTAATGGTTCTGGATCAACATGCGGCGCATGAGAGAATTTTATACGAAGAAGCCATGAAAAACCTGACCCAAAAACCCGCCTCTTCACAACAGATACTTTTTCCCACTGTGTTGGAGCTTTCCCCAAGGGAGTTCCAAACTTTCGAGGTAAACAAAGAATTGATTCGAAAGTTAGGCTTTGAGATCAAATCTTTTGGAGGTCGATCTATCTTAGTCACAGCGGTTCCCACCATAATCAGAAATAAAAGCGGCGAGCTTTTTTTGAAGGAGATCTTAACTGAATTGGAAGAAGAGGAGAAGGTGGAGAAAAACAAACTAAAGGCGGTGGCTAAATCTTTTGCTTGTCATGCGGCAGTCAAGGCAGGGGAGAGGCTTACCCAAGAAGAGATGAGCACTCTTTTACATCAACTCTTTGCCACAGAAGAACCTTACTCTTGTCCGCATGGGCGCCCGACCGTGGTTAAAATTTCGATAGATGAATTGAACAAGAAATTTGGGAGGGGATAAGAAGGGTTTCCCAACAGATGAAACAGATTGAACAGATGGGTCAACGGATGAAACGGATGGGGATTTGGTGTCTGCGATGCATTGGCAAATTCGGCACACTTTGCTTAATTCCCCCTCACCTTTATCCTCTCCTCCAGGGGAGAGGAATATGATTTGGTGATCAAATCGTGAGCAAGGTTCTGGTCATAGTTGGTCCCACTGGAGTGGGGAAAACTCAAGTCTCACTTGAGCTTGCCGATATATTGAATGGTGAAATCGTCTCCCTGGATTCAAGGCAGGTTTATAAATATATGGACATCGGGACCGCCAAGCCGACAAAAGAGGAGATGAAAAGGGTTGCACATCATCTGATAGATATAGTCTATCCGGATGAAAAGTTCACTGCCGCAGATTACGGTAAAAGAGCAAGGGAGGTAATTAGGGAGATAATCAAAAGAAAAAAACAACCCATAGTCGTTGGTGGCTCAGGACTTTATCTTAAAGCATTGATAAAAGGATTCTTCCGGGGACCAAAAGGGGATGAAAAAATAAGAGAAAGGTTAAAAGAAGAGGAGTCAAAGTTTGGTCCGGATCATCTTTTTGAGAAACTGAAAGAAGTGGATCCGAAAGCGGCTTTAAAGATTCATCCCCATGATTCGGTAAGAATCATAAGAGCTTTGGAGGTATATGAACTTACCGGAAAGCCAATAACTTTACTGCAAGAGAAAGGGAGTTATGAACCTTTTGAAATGGATTTTGTTAAGATCGGCTTAACCTTAGATAGGAAGAAGCTTTATGAAAGGATCGATCGAAGAGTGGAAAAGATGATTTCGGAGGGCTTTTTGGATGAGGTTAAAGCATTGAAAGAGAAGGGATATTCATCTGGGCTTAAAGCCTTCAAGACGGTGGGATATCAAGAGCTCTTTTCTTATTTGGACGGAGAGATTGATTTTCCAGAGGCTGTGGAAAGGATCAAATCAAATAGTCGTCGCTACGCCAAAAGACAATTGACTTGGTTTAGAAAAGACAAGGAAATAAAGTGGTTAGATGCTGATCAGAAGGACTTGACTGAATTGATTTTAAGGTTGGCAGGTTAGAAAGTCAGAAGTGAAAAGTGAGAAGTGAGAAGTTAGAAGTGAGAAGTTGGGACGGGTTGGAAGTTTGAAAGGTTTAAGGTTGGAAGAGAAATAAAGTTCTTGCGCAATTTTGAAATATTTTGGGGAAAATTGAAAAAAAGCTTGACAGGTTTTTGTAAATTTGTTATATAACAACAAGTTATAGGGCGGGATGCCCGGATTGGCGTCTCCTTAATGGTTTCACTCGGTAAGTCGGGCAGAAGGCTCAATGTAAACAATTCTGCGGTTGTTGGTTTTCCGCAGGATTAATAGGACTTTTAAACTTTTTAGCCGGAGTAGAAAATGCTAAAAGAGAAAACCATTTTCTTACTTTTAATCTCCTTCCTTTTCGTGACCGGCTGTTCACAGAAGGTCATCAAGCCCAGAGTTCTTAGCCCACCTCTGGAGGGAAAATACGCTTCCCGGGCGGACACTTGTCCACCCGAGCAAACGGTCGACTCAACCTTATCAGAAGAAGACACGTCCGCCCTTGAATTCGAAACTGCGCAATTTTATTATGCTTTAGGGGTAGGTGCTAACCAGGAGGGAGAATGGACAATAGCTCAAGAATACTTTGAAAAAGCTCTGGACGTTCTTTCCAGGCTGGACATAGAAGAAGAATCGGATTCTTTAAGGGCAAAGAAGCTTAATAAGCTTTTGCATGAGATAGCGGAAGATTATAAAGTTACCCTTCTCTCCGTGGGAGTCCTGTCTGACGAAACTTCGGTCTCGGCGTTTTTGGAAAGATTTAAAAACATACAGAACTTCAAAAAACTACAAGAGGGTCTGGTGAAAAAAGGGGAATTAGACTCGCTTGAAGCGGGGCTGAGCGTGGATACTGCTGTCTACGACATGCCTATAGAATGGAATGAGAGGGTGGAGGATGCCATCACATATTTTCAAACCGTGGCAAGAGATGCATTTGAGACTTATCTAACCAGATCGGGGAAATATCTGGACTTAATGCAAAGCATTTTGAAAGAAAAAGGGTTGCCTTTGGATCTGGTATGGTTATGTTTGATTGAGAGTGGATTCAATCCCAAAGCATATTCCTGGGCGCGGGCAATGGGACCCTGGCAGTTCATCGCATCCACCGGCAAAAATTATGGCTTGAAAAGAAATTCGTGGTATGACGAAAGAAGGGATTTCGTCAAATCCACCTATGCGGATTGTAATTATTTGACTTTTTTGTATAACAAATTTAGTTCCTGGTCTTTAGCTTTGGCTGGTTATAACGGGGGAGAGGGGAGAGTTGAAAGAGCAATCCAAAAACATAATACCGATAATTTCTGGGATCTTAAATTAAAAAAGCAGACCGAGGATTATGTCCCTTTGTATATGGCGGCTACCATCATCGCCAAGGATCCTGAAAAGTATGGTTTTAACGTGGAATACGAGGACCCCATTCAGTTCGACACAGTGGAAATTAACCAACCTATGGATTTAATGAAGATCGCCAAGATGGTTGAAACCTCACTGGAGACCATGAAGGAGTTAAATCCAGAGCTTTTGCGCGGTGTCACTCCTCCCAATTGCCGGGGCTATAAATTAAGAATCCCTTTGGGAACAAAAGAATCGTTCACTCAAAATCTAAATGAGAATCCATCTAAATTAGCAAGTGGACTTTTTGTGGAGCACAAAGTTAAAAAGGGCGAAACTTTATCTGACATCTCTCAAAAGTACGGAGTGACGCTCTCGGTGATAATGGAGACAAACGCTCTGACCAAGAAACACCTATTAAGAATCGGACAAAGGCTTTTGATTCCAGCCCAAAACGTTTCATCAGATCGGTCCAGCCCTTCCGATACCAAAGAGAGAGAAGTAACTTTCTATACTGTAAAGGAAGGTGAAACCCTGTCTGATATAGCCTCAAGGTTTGCCACCACATCCAGCCAGATAGAGAAGTTAAATGGTTTGAAAAACCCGGATTATTTGGATAAAGGTCAAAGGCTCAAAATCCCTCAAGCAAATACCGGCGAGGGAAAATCTTTTATAGAACACGAAGTCAAAAAAGGAGAAACCCTTTCTTATTTAGCTGAAAAATATGGGGTGGCGGTTTCAGACATAGTGGAGGCAAATGATCTCTCCGATAAAAATACGCTAAAAACAGGGCAATATCTATTGATACCCACCAAGTTGACGGTAGCGGATGCCGGTAAAAAGAGCACTGACCTCAAGATTCATTCGGAGAAGATAACTCTTTATACCGCAAAAAAAGGGGATACCGTCTCTGATCTGGCTTCAAGGTTTAACTCAAGCCCGCAAAGGATTAAGAAGGTAAACAGCCTGGAGAATCCGGACTTGATAAAGAAAGGTCAAAAACTCAAAATTCCGGTAGGAGATCGAGAAATAAATTCAAGAGGAACGGACGGAAAATGGATTGTTTATATTGTTAAGAAAGGAGACACCCTTTGGGATATCGCTCGTAAATTTGGGGTTCTTCTGGAAAAGTTGGTAATATGGAACCAGATGGACGTTCCATCCCGAATAAACGTGGGAGACAGAATAAAGATATTGCAAACACATTGAAGTTAAGCTTTTCACAAATTCTGTGTCAGAAGATGAGATTTTTTCGTATTTTTTAGGTCCAATGTCTGAATCCGTAGGTTAAGTTGAGATTGCAGAAAGTCTTAAGGAGTTAGAAGTGGCAAAAAAAAGCGATGTGGTGATCGGGGTAATAATTATTGTGAGCTTTCTTTTCTTTTCTTTAGTCGTGCTTTTTGCCTTTATGGGTATATCCGGTGAAGGGGAGCTCTCGTTAGCTGGAATGGGAAAGAAGGTGGCCATAATTGATTTGCATGGGGTGATCAACAATTCGGCAGACATTATCAGGCAGCTGAAAAAATATACCAAGGATAGCTCTGTTCCTGCCATAGTAATGCATATCGACAGCCCGGGAGGAGGAGTGGCACCTTCGCAAGAGATTTACGAAGAGATGAAAAAGGCAAAAGAAAACGGGAAAAGGATCGTGGCTTCTATGGGAAGCGTGGGCGCTTCGGGTGGCTACTATGTTGCCTGTGCCGCTGATACCATCATAGCCAACCCCGGGACTTTAACTGGAAGCATCGGAGTGCTCCTTGAGTTTCCGGTGGCTGAGGAGCTTTTTAAGAAAATCGGACTAAGATTCGAGGTGGTCAAAAGCGGAGAGTTCAAGGATGTGGGGACCTATAACCGAAGGATGACCGAAGCGGAGCGAAAACTTCTGCAATCTGTGATTGATGACACCTACGATCAGTTTGTGGAAGTGTTGGTCGAGAACAGAAATCTTTCTGAAGAGGAAGCGCTCAAAATCGCCGATGGGAGCATTTTCACCGGACGACAAGCTAAAAAATTGGGACTGGTAGACGAATTGGGCGATTTAGAAGACGCCATAAAAATAGCGGGAAAGATGGGGGGGATCGAGGGTCCGCCTAAAACCATTAAGGAAAGAGTGCGAAAGGTAACCTTCTTTGACCTTCTAACCCAACAAATGGAGGAGTTGTTCAAACTGAATGAGAGCGAAAAATTGATGCCTAAACTTCAGTATATTTTTAAATGACCCGTTGAGGTAACATAAATAAGGCTCAAGAAAACTGCTGGAAGAGATAATTTGGAGTGTTTAGCTTGAGGATATGACATTTATTTGAAACTTGGTTAGGGTGGGATTACACCCTCACCCTCGTTACGGACAAGGGTGCACAGACATGCCCGCGTGGGCAACCTCTGTCCGAACTAAAAGAAAAGAATGTCCTGAATAATTACTCAACCTCCATTAGGTGAACCAGAGAAAAACTCTTTGTCTTTAAAGGGTTTTTGGTCCCGCTAAAGCGGGACACTCCATAGAAACCTCTCCCTTTTAGATTTTTTTCAGAGATCTCACAAAATTCAAACTTTTTAACCTTACATTGAGCTAACATGCCGATTTATGAATACTTGTGTGAAAAATGCAATCTGAAATTTGAGATATTGAAAAGAAATTCTGACGGGCAAACGGAAATCTGCCCGCAATGTGGGACCCCAGGGAGCAGAAGGCTTTTTTCGGTGTTCGGGTTCTCTTCAGGAGGAAAATTTGTCTCCTCTTCTTCCAAAGGAACAGCTTGCTCCACTTGCAATCTGAAAAGCTGCGATAGCTGCGGCTGATTTTAGGTCGAAAATGATGGCTATTAGAAACGGAACCAGAGAAAGAACTTTGAATTTTCAATTTTGAACTTTAAATTTTCAAGGAGGTGTCGTATGACCAAAGCGGATTTGGTCGAGGAAGTTTCGGGAAAAACCGGACTTACTCGAACCGATGTGGCGGTGGTGGTGGATGCTTTTCTGGAGGCGGTGAAGAAGAGTTTGGAGAGTGGCAACAACATAGAAATCAGAGGATTTGGGACTTTCAAGATCAAACAGAGAAAAGCGCGAAAAGCCCGAAATCCAAGAACCGGAGAGGAAGTGCCAGTGCCGGATAGAAAGGTTCCGGTGTTTAAACCTTCTACTGAGTTTAAAACCTTAATCACCAAACTCCCTTCGGAATAACATTTCCCACCCTTAGAAAAAAATGAAATGATGGAGGTAGCATGCCCTGTGGTAGAAAGAGGAAAAAACAGAAGATCAAAACACACAAGAGGAAAAAAAGATTAAGAGCTGACCGACACAAAAAGAAACCAAGATAACGCTTCAGTCCGAATTATGGATCTTGAGACCAGACGTCATCATCTTTGGGCATTCTCATCTTCCTTACTACAAGAAAAAAGAGAATACCTTGCTTTTCAAGCCCGGAAGCTTATCGGGGAATTTAATGTCTTCATCTGCCAGCTATGGAGTCTTGAACATTGAAGGCAATGATGTCTGGGGTGAGATTTTCGAGCTATAGCGAACACACTCAAAAATTTTACATTGTCATTGCAAGCGACTGAAAGGAGTGCGGCAATCTCAAAAGATTGCTTCGTCGCTTCGCTCCTCGCAATGACAGTTCATAGATGTGCTCGTATTAAAATAGATTTTAACTATGAACTACCAACTGATTTTCCTGCCCCTGTAGCTCAGTTGGATAGAGCAGTGGCCTCCGGAGCCATGTGCACCCGTTCGAGTCGGGTCAGGGGTAGTTAAGGCGGTTCGTAGTTCGTGGAAAAACCAGAAGAAAATCGTAGGGGAGGGGTTTGTCCCCTCCCGAATTTGGTAGCCGTCCCGCTTGGCGGGGCGAAATTATTATTAAAAACTACGCAATCTGAAGATCGCGGCTACTATTTATCGTCACCAAAGCGAGATACTTACAGAAAAGCATGAAATGGAGTGAGACTTACATACCGACCTTAAGGGAAGATCCGGCGGAGGCGGAGATAGTTAGCCATAAGCTTTTGGTGAGGGCGGGATATATCAGAAAGCTGGCGGCTGGGGTCTATAATTATCTTCCGTTGATGCAGAGAGTTTTGACCAAGATCTCAAATATCGTTCGGGAGGAGATGAATGCGGCTGGGGCGCAGGAGATTTTGATGCCGGTTTTGCATCCAGCTGAGCTTTGGCAACAAAGCGGAAGATGGCAGACCATAGGTAAGGAGCTGATGCGCACCAAAGATCGACATGATAGAGATTTGGTATTAGGAGGAACACATGAGGAAGTGGTGACTAATTTGATTAAAGGCGAAGTCAGATCATATCGTCAGCTTCCTTTGAATCTCTACCAGATCCAGAATAAATTCCGAGATGAGATCAGACCCCGGTTCGGACTTATGCGGGGCAGAGAATTTATCATGAAAGATGCTTATTCATTTGATCGGGATGAAGAGAGTTTCAAAATAAGTTATCAGAAAATGATAGATGCTTATTCTAAGACTTTCAGCCGATGTGGGCTGGAAACCAAAATCGTAGAATCGGACACTGGCGCCATGGGAGGAAAAGCGGCGCATGAGTTCATGGTTATTGTGGATACGGAAGGAGGAGAGAATATCATCTTCTATTGCGATAAGTGTGACTATGCGGCTAACATGGACAAAGCCAGCTCTATAAGCGAGACTGAGACTGAGAAAGAAGATGCCCAAAAACCACTTCAAAAGGTTGCTACACCTGGTGCCAAAACGGTGGAGGAGGTGACCGCATTTTTAAATGTTTCCGCAAAGAAGCTGGTCAAGACTTTATTGTATAAAGCGGATGGTGAAATCGTAGCCGCTATGATAAGAGGAGATAGGCAGATAAATGAGATCAAGTTGAAAAATTCTTTAAAGTGCATCGATCTGGAGATGGCAGACGCACCGATGGTAGAAAAGATCACAAAAGCGGCGGTTGGCTTTGCCGGACCCGTGGGATTGAAAAATGTTAAGATAATAGCGGATGAAGAAATTTCTCAGATGAAAAATTTCGTCACCGGCGCAAACCAGGATAATTATCATTTCATAAATGTAAACGTCGGGCGGGATGTCAAGATCGATTCGGTGAGCGAGATAAGAAATGCCCAGACGGGGGAGAGGTGCCCACGCTGTAAAAAGGGAGTCCTCCTTACTGCCAAAGGAATAGAGGTCGGCAACACCTTCATGCTGGGAACCAAATATAGTGAATCTCTGGGAGCAAGTTTCATCGACCAAAACGGCAAAGAAAAACCGTTTATCATGGGCTCTTATGGAATTGGAATAACCAGAACAGCTCAAGCGGCTGTGGAGAAGTTTCATGATGAGAGGGGGATAATCTGGCCCGCTTCTATTGCCCCCTTATCCGTGGAAATACTTCCCCTAAATGTGAACGATGATAAACAAAGAGAAGTCGCCTTCCAAATATATCGAAAAATGAAAGAAAGAGACGTGGAGGTTTTAATCGACGATAGAGACGAGAGGGCGGGAGTAAAGTTCAACGATGCTGATCTGGTCGGACTCCCTTTGAGGATAAACGTAGGGGAGAAAAGCTTAAAAGAGGATAAAGTAGAAATAGTGGTGAGAAGAACAAAGGAGGTGATTTCGATAAAACCTGAGGAGGCTTTGGAAAAATGTGTGGAGCTTTTAGGTAGTCTCTAAAAAAAGTTAATATGAATGTTTTCCAATTATTTATATCACCCTCCCCTGACCCCTCCCATCAAGGGAGGGGGAAATTAAAAAGGAATTCCTCCTTTTGGCGGGGGAACAATTAGGGTGAGGGATAAGAGTCGAATATAACCTACTGCTTTGTCAATTAAATAATGATTGCATCCCTGAGGTTGCGTAAAAAAACGATAGTCGAAACCGAGATACGACTTACGATACGTAACCAAAACCTAAACCGATAAACGATAAACATAGAAACCTTAGTTTGTAGAGACGGCAACATACATAAAAGCGATTAAGGGCTACCACAATTTTTTCTAAGCCTCTCATTTTTAGTGTTGCTTTTTTTAGAATACTTTATATATTAAAAAGTTAAGAGTGGGCAAAGCCCACTCTTTTAACTATATTGACGTATAATTAAATTATGTTAAATTTAACAGAAAAATTGAAAGAAAAGCTTTTGCCTTTGATAGAAGAGGAAAATTTAGAGTTGGTGGACCTGGAGTTTTCACCAGGCGGACCCAAGTCCCTTTTGAGGATATATGTGGACAAGCCCGCCGGGGTAACCATATACAATTGTGCAAATCTAAGTCGGAAGGTCTCTGATTTTTTGGATATGGAGGACCTCGTCCCGTCCCGGTATAATTTAGAGGTCTCCTCTCCGGGTTTGGATAGACCCTTGATCAAAAAGGAAGATTTTATAAGAAAGATCGGAGAAAAGATCAGAGTATTTTTGAAAGAACCGGTAGAAGGAAAACTGGAGCTGGTAGGAAAGATCGAGAATTTCCAGGAAGAAACGCTATATCTTTCCACCAAACCCGAAGGGGTTGAGCCTGGCGAAAATGAAGAAAAAGCCCTCCCCTTCAGCCAGGTATTAAAAGCCAAAATTATTTTCTAAAAAGAGGTTTTGATTGATGAATTATGAGATATTAGAAGCGTTAACCCGGATCACCAAAGACAAAAACATCGATATGGACTTTGTAATCGAGAGCCTGGAAGCAGGTCTTATGCTGGCGGCAAAGAAGAGGTTCGGCAATACGGACAATATAAAAATCGACATAAACCGAAAATCGGGCGAGATTAAGATCACCGCCACCAAGAAGGCGGTAAAAGAGATTACCGATCCGAATACACAGATTATTTTGGCGGAGGCGAAAAAACTGAATCCTAACGTAAAATCAGAAGCGGAAGTGGAGGTGGAGATCGGTTTTGAGGAATTTGGCAGAAATGCTATCCTGGCGGCCAAACAGATTCTAATTCAAAGGGTACGAGAGGCAGAAAGAGAAAAAATCTATGATGAGTATAAAGATAAGGTGGAGGATATAGTTACCGGATCAGTCCAGCAAGTAGACAAGGGCAACCTGTTAGTTAATCTGGGACGAGCAGAAGGGATCATCCCGTTAAAGGAGCAGATTTCAAAGGAGAAATATAGACAGGGAGATAGAATCAGAGCTTATGTTCTGGATGTGCAAAAGACGGCTAAGGGACCCCAGATTATCCTTTCCCGGGCGCACCCGAGGTTTGTGCAGAGGCTTTTTGAATTGGAGGTTCCGGAGGTATACGAGAGGATCGTTGAGATCAAAGTGGTAGCCAGAGAACCGGGAGAAAGATCAAAAATAGCAGTGAGCTCCATAGATGAGAGGGTGGATCCAGTGGGCGCCTGTGTAGGAGTGAAGGGATCGAGGGTGCAAAACATCGTCCGGGAGCTTTCCAATGAAAGGATCGATATAGTCCCTTGGAGTGCCATACCAGAAACTTTTGCCGCCCGGGCCTTAGCTCCGGCTAAAGTGGTACACATAGATACCTATCATGATAACAACAGCATGACCGTGGTAGTGGAGGACGATAGATTATCTTTGGCTATCGGCAGATCCGGACAGAATGCCAGATTGGCGGCAAAACTCGTCGGGTGGAAGTTAAATATATTAAGCGAAAGCGAATACAGAGAGCGCAAGAAAGTGGAAGATCAGCTCAAAATCTATGTGAGCGAACTGCCCGGAGTGGGAAAGAAGCTTAAGGAAAAATTGACCAACTCGGGAATCGAAACCATCCAGGATCTGGCTAAGTCCAAGATCGAAGCTCTGACCCAAATAGAAGGAATTGGTCAAAAGAAGGCAGAATCCTTGGTCGAAGCGGCTAAGGACTATTTGACCCCAACCCGAACGAAGGGTAAATAGATTCTTGAGAAGTGGGAAGTTAGAAGTCAGAAGTTAAAAGTCAAAGGATCTTAGCATTAAGCTCTTAGCTTTAAACTTAATTTTCAGGAGCTTTTAATTATCCCGCTTTGCGGAAGAGGTATTGAGGTTGGCAAAGAAAAGAGTTCATCAGGTAGCCAAAGATTATCAAATCTCCAGCGAAGCCTTGCTTGCCATCATAGCGGAGCTTGGTTTTAAGGTAAAAAGCCACATGAGTGTGGTAGATGATAAGATATTTTCCGCCGTTGAGGAGAAATTCAGAAAGGAAAGGGAAGCGGTCAAGGAGGAATACGCTTTAAAGAAGAAGAAATTAGAAGAGAGAGAAAAAAAGGAAGGGACCGAATCCGTCGTGG
Organism: Candidatus Zixiibacteriota bacterium; assembly: GCA_022866585.1. GTDB lineage: Bacteria > Zixibacteria > MSB-5A5 > MSB-5A5 > SM1-73 > SM1-73. The sequence continues at coordinate 12,144 of JALHUP010000012.1, forward strand.
AAAAAGCGGGTCCCAAAGAACTTAGACTCAGCCGAAAGGATCGTCTAAGAAAGCTGGAGAAAAAAAGGCTGGAGACCACGAAGAAAAAGGGAGTCTTTCCTGTAGGGAAATTTGAAAAAAGAGTCGACAAAAGGGAAGTTGCGGATAGCGTAAAGAAGACCTTGGCTTCAATCGAAACCATAAAGAGGCTAAGAAAATATAAAAAGAAAACTCCGGAGGGAAAAGAAGGTGAAAAAGAGGAGCCGACTAACCTCATTAAAGTGAGCGAATATATCTCGGTAGCGGAGTTGTCCAGCCTGATGGGACTCAAGCCAGCAGAGGTCATTTCCAAATGTCTGGAATTGGGATTTGTGGCCAGCATCAATCAGAGGTTGGACATGGATACAATTGAGACCATTGCTTTAGAATTCGGCTTCAATGTTGAGCCGACAAAAGAGATCGGCTTAGAAGAAGAGGTGGAAGAGGAGAGGGAGGAGGATTTAAAATTTCGCGCTCCGGTGATCACTATCATGGGACATGTGGACCATGGAAAAACTTCTCTTTTGGATTACATCCGAAAGAGTAACATCATTGCGGGCGAGTCCGGGGGAATCACGCAACACATAGGGGCCTATGAAGTCATATTGCCTGGGGGGACTATAACTTTCTTAGACACTCCGGGACACGAGGCTTTCACCGCCATGAGAGCCAGGGGAGTGCAGATAACTGATCTGGTAGTATTGGTGATAGCGGCAAATGAGAGCGTAATGCCTCAGACCATCGAAGCCATCGACCACGCCAGAGCCGCGGGAGTTTCCATCATAGTGGCGATCAACAAAATGGATCTGCCGGATGCCAACAGTGAGCCCATCAAAGAGCAATTGGCAAAGCTGAACTTAGTTCCCGAGGAATGGGGCGGCAAGACTATAATGGTGGAGATCTCTGCCAAAACCGGGATGGGGGTAGGAAAGCTTTTGGATATGATCCTTCTCCAAGCCGAGATGCTGGAGCTTAAAGCTAATCCTGACAGAAACGCCCAAGGGGTAGTGCTGGAGTCAGAACTCAGTCGGGGCCGGGGAGTGATCACTACAACCTTGGTTCAAAAAGGAACCTTAAGAATTGGAGATCCGTTTGTTAGCGGGGCCTACCACGGAAGAGTGCGGGCGATGTTTGATGAAAGAGGAAACCCGGTGAAAAATGCCGGACCTTCCATGCCGGTCTTAGTTTTGGGAGCCTCGGGGACCCCTCAAGCTGGGGACACTTTCTTAGTAACGAAAACCGAGGCAGAAGCGCGGGAAATTTCCGCTAAAAGAATAAGACTTAAAAGGGAACGGGACTTAAGACAGATCAAAAGGTTCACCTTGACCGACATCTATCAACAGATCGAGGAGGGAAAGGTAAAAGATTTAACCTTGGTCATCAAAGGGGATGTGGATGGCTCGGTGGAAGCTTTATCTGACACTTTAGAGAAGATCTCCACCTCCGAAGTCAGGGTGAGAGTTATTCACAAAGGAGTGGGTTCTATCAACGAAAGCGATGTCCTTTTGGCGGCCGCTTCTTCCGCCATAGTTATCGGCTTTCATGTTCGTCCGGATATCAGAGCCAGGGAAGTGGCCTCCAGAGAGAAAGTAGATATAAGGCTTTACGAGGTGATCTACGAGGTGGAATCGGACATCAAAAAGGCGTTGGAGGGACTTTTAGAACCGGAGATTTCCGAAACCGTCTCTGGCACAGCCGAGGTTAAAGATGTCTTCAAAATACCCAAGGTGGGACAGGTGGCGGGATGCTCCGTAAAAGTGGGAAATATAAAAAGAGGAGACAAGGTTCGGGTGATAAGAGATGGGTTGGTGGCTTATAATGGCACCATCTCCTCCTTAAAAAGATTCAAAGATGACGTTCGGGAAGTGACCAGCGGACTGGAATGTGGAATAAGAATAGAGGACTACAACGACATAAAAACTGGAGATATCATTGAAGCTTATCAGGTGACGGAGCTGTCTAGAAAATTGGAATGAACCACAGGGGCTTGTTTTTTAATAGGTTTCGTTAAAAAAGGTTTCGGTTATGTATCGTTTGTCGTTAGTCGTAAAAAGGTTTCGAATAGAAAATCTTAATAGGCGGAATTGATGTTTTCATGATTTAAATGTCTATCAAAATACATTCAAGTGATTTTAAGGGGGACGAAAGACCAAATCTTAATCCGAAACCGATACGTAACCGACTTGTAGTGAGCTTGTCGAACTAAACCTAAGCCGATGAACGCAAAAAGACTAAAAGCTAACACAAAGATACGCTAAGCTGATTTTAACATGGTGGTGGGACTGGCAAATATCGACATTCATATTCCGGAAAGCGGATCCTTGAAAAACAAAAGACATTTTTTGAAGGGGATAAAAGATCGGCTGAGGAATAAATTCAACGTCTCCGTAGCGGAGGTGGGACATAACGATCTTTGGCAGAGAACCAGCATCGGGGTGTCGGTGGTAGCAAATGATAAGAGATTTGCCAATCGAGTCCTTTCCCAGGTAGTGGAACATATCAATAAGGAAAACGGGGTCCAAATTCTGGATTATTCCATAGAGATATTCTAAAGTGGCTAGTGTATAATACAGATGCCCAAATTTTTTTTACATTGTACTTGATTCCCCCCCTCACCCTGCCCTCTCCCCTCCGGGGAGAGGGTTCACCCTGAATTTGTCCCGAAGGAAGGGTTAGCGAGAGGGGACGAGATCGTATCATAGATAGGTTTGTATTAGTAAGTAGTATAAAAAGCAGGGGTCAGGGAAAGAAATGACGCAACACAAAAGAGCGGAGAGAGTCGGAGATTTGATCAAAAAGGAGATCTCCCAGATAATTCAGTATGAGCTGAAGGATCCGGGAATTGGCTTTGTAACCATTACCGCGGTGGAGCTTTCTGGCGATCTAAAGCACGCCAGAATATTTTATAGCGTGTTAGGAGACGAAAATGCCAAAAAAGAAAGTTCCTCCGCCTTGAAAAGAGCTTGTGGTTTTATCCAGCATGAGATAGGGAAAAGACTGAGACTTAGATATACACCCGAGATTTGCTTTCTCTTCGATACGTCAGTGGAGTACGGGGCGCATATAGAGACGCTAATCAAAAAAATACACAATTCTTGCGGATCCACAAAAGACCATCTCCCCTCTGGGGAAGAGGATGAAGATGAAAAAAACGTTTGAAAAAATTTTTGAGCTTATAAAACTTAGCCAAAGGATATTGATAACCTCACACCGTGATCCGGATGGGGACTCCATAGGCTCACAATTGGCCTTAGATAGCTTTTTGCAGAGTTTTGAAAAGCCGACCAGAATCGTCAACCAAGGATGTCTTCCGCCTAGATATGCTTTTTTGAATCCACAAAAGAGGATAGAAAGTTTCAATTTAGGTGCGGAAGGGAGAGGTCTCGATTTCAAACACGAATTCTGTGTCTTGAGACCGGATTTAATTTTCGTCCTGGAGTGCCCATCTCTGGATAGATTGGGAGAGGTCAAAAAGATCCTTCCTGTGGAGAGTAAAATAGTAAATATTGATCATCATCCGGATAATGAAAGGTTTGGAGCTATAAATTATGTGGATTTGAAAGCATCCGCGGTAGGGGAGATGATTTATTCCCTATTGAAAGCCTATGATTTTCCCATTGACTCCACGATGGCAAATCAGATCTATGCCTCCATTTTAACCGATACCGGCAGGTTCAGATATTCGAACACCTCCGCACGCTGTTTAAGCATCTGTGCGGAGTTAATCAAGTTGGGAGCTAATCCTAAATTCCTCACCCACAAGATCTATTTTAACCATCCTCTCCCTTTTTTGAAACTTTTGGGAAACATCTTGGAGAGGTTGGAAGTCAGAAATGGCGGAAAAACATGCTCGGTAACCATTAATCAGAATCTTTTGTCGGAGTTTGGGGTCGATCCAAAAGACATCGAAGGAATCATTGACTATTCTCTCTTCTTGGGTGGTGTGGAAATCGGGCTTTTATTTACGGAGATAACGGAACAAAAAACCAAGGTTAATCTAAGATCACAAAATGATTTCGACGTAAGCAGGATTGCTAAAATCTTTGGAGGCGGGGGACACAAAAATGCGGCTGGCTGCACCTTAAACTACGATTTAGAGAAAGCCAAAAAAGCCATTTTTGACCAAATCCTAAAGTTCTCATAGATTCGCAATGCTCACTACAAGAAAGATGAGCCTGTCCGGACTCTTGGTAGTTAATAAGCAAACGAAGATGACCTCTCACGACGTCGTGGAAAAGCTGAGGAGAATGCTGAGATTAAAAAAGATAGGGCACGCCGGAACGTTAGATCCAAATGCCTCAGGCATTCTTTTAGCTTGCCTGGGAAAAGCTACCAAAATCGCAGGGTTCTTGACCGAATATGATAAAGAATATGAAGCGGTGATCAAATTAGGGGTCACCACCGATACGTATGATCAAGAAGGGAAAGTCATTCAGATAAAAGACGATCTGAAGATTACCGAAGAGGAAGTAAAAAAGACGGTAGGGTCTTTCAAGGGAGAGATATGGCAAACTCCTCCTTTATATTCGGCGATCAAGCAAAAAGGGAAAAAACTCTATGAGTATGCCAGAGCCGGACAGGAGGTGGAAAGGAACAAGAGGAAGATTTTTATAAAAGATATACAGGTGCTCGAGATTAACTTGCCTTACGTGAAATTACGAGTCAATTGCTCCAAAGGAACGTATATCCGGAGCTTAGCCCATGATATAGGGGAGAGGCTGGGATGTGGAGCGCATCTTTTTTCGCTATGCCGGACTAAAGTAGGACCATTCGAGCCCAAACATGCCTTGGATTTGGAAGCAATAGAAAAGATTCAGAGTGAAGGTAAAATCGAAGACTTTTTAATCCCGATTGAGAAGGTTTTGGCTAATATTCCTTCAGTGGTAGTGAAGAATGGTTTTGCTGAAAGGATAAAGGAGGGACCAATCCTTTTTCCATCTTCAGTATCGTCAACGGAGAAAGATTTCGATAAAGATCAGATGATTTGTATAAAGAATAATCAGAGGGAGATCATCGCTTTAGGAAAAGCCTTATGCTCTTCTGATGGTTTTTTAGATGAGAAACGAAAAGATAAACTATTTGAATACTGGCGGGTGATTTGATAAATTAGGGTCTTCTCCCCCGCCTTTGGCGGGGCTGGGATTTGGGATAAGGACCGTAATTTTAAGGACTCGATACGCTTGACAATCTTGAAAAACCTCACCCCCTGTCCCCCTCTCCACACTTGTGGAGAGGGGGAACTTGGGGGAGAAGTAAAAAAACAATGGTTTTACTTTTGTGTCAAACATAAACTTATAAAACGTTAAGCTGTATTTTATGCACGTCTTTTTAGATATAAGAAAAATTGATGTTCAGGCTTTCGATAAACCGGTGGTGAGCTTGGGGACGTTTGATGGAGTCCATCTGGGTCATCAGGCTATAATTAAAAGACTTTTGGAAAGGTCCAAAGAAAAAAACAAGATGGGCTTGTTGGTCACCTATGAGCCGCATCCGCAGAGTGTGGTTGCGCCGGAAAGCGCTCCAAAAGTTTTGACCACTCTGGAGGAGAAGCTTTATCTTTTAGAGAAATTGGGGGTGAAGGGGACTTTGGTGATCAACTTCGATAAAGAGGTAAGCGAATTGGGGCCAGAAGAATTCTTAGAAGAAATTTTGGTCAAAAAGTTAAACGTTGGTGAGATCATAGTAGGACATGATCATGCCTTTGGGAAAAACAGAACTGGAAAAATAGAGCTTTTGGCGGAGGCAAGCAGAAAGTATAACTTCCAATTGGAGGTGATACCTGCGGTATATGCTGAAAATTCTCTGACCGCAGGGCGGGAAAGAATAAGCAGTACCAAGATAAGAAAAGAGCTTAAGGAGGGAGATTTCAACAAGGGGATAAAAATGCTGGGACATAGCTATCCCATCTGGGGCAAAGCCACAAAAGGGAAGGGGAGAGGAAAAACTTTGGATTATCCCACCATCAATTTGAGTACCCCTCCAGTGAAACTTTTGCCCAAAGATGGAGTATATAGCGCCAAGGTGGAGATTAAGGAAAAAGATTATTTCGTAATGCTTTACGTGGGAGCTAAACCCACTTTTGGCGACAGCTCCCGCTCGGTGGAAGCTCATCTATTCGATATGGCTCAGGATACAATTGACTCCGAAGTCCATCTTTTTGTGGAAAGCTGGATTCGAGAACCGCAAAAATTTGGCACGCCAGCCCTTTTGAAGGATCAACTAAAGGCAGACGAAAAGAAGATAAAAGAGATGTTTCATATAAACTAATGTAAACGTAATTAGTTCTGAGATATGCGTCCCCCTCACCCTTCCCTCTCCCCGGAGGGGAGAGGGAAAAGCGAGGAGAAACCAAGAAGAATGTAAAATAGTTTTTTACCTTTGTATTAAAAAAGGAGGTTGTCTTGCCACTCACCAAAGAAAAGAAAGAGAGGTTGATCAGAGAATACCGGATGCATGACAAGGATACCGGTTCACCGGAGGTGCAGATAGCTTTGCTCACTGAAAGGATTAACCAGTTAACCGAGCATTTAAAAGGACACGCTAAAGATTTCAGCTCCAGAAAAGGACTGTTGAATTTGGTGGGGCAAAGAAGGAGGCTTTTGGACTATCTTAAGGATACGGATTTAGAAGGTTATCGGAAAATCGTGGAAGAGTTAGGGTTGAGAAAATAAGAAGAGTAGAGAGCAAAGAGCAGAGAGTAAAGAGCAGAGGGCAAAAAGCAAAGAGTAGAGAGTTTAGAGCTGAGAGCTAGAAGCTTTTGACTCTTGACTCTAAACTGAATTCGAGGAGTTTCAGAATGGACGAAAGAACCGAAAGAGTAGAAGTGGACTTAGGTGGGAAGAGTTTGAGCATAGAAACCGGCAAGGTGGCAAAGCAATCACATGGAGCCACAATGGTGCGCTTAGGGGATACCGTGATCTTAGCCACGGTGGTGGAGGCAAAACAAGTGGATGAGGAGCAGGATTTCTTCCCTCTGTTGGTGGACTATAGGGAGAAGGCTTATGCGGCTGGTAAGATTCCAGGAGGGTTTTTTAAAAGAGAAGGCCGACCCTCAGAAAAGGAGACGGTAAGTGCCAGATTGATTGATAGAGCTTTGCGTCCCTTGTTTCCGGAGGGGTATTTCAATGAGGTGCAAATAATGGTTATGGTTTTATCCTCTGATCAGGAGAATGACGCTGACGTTTTGGGGCTGGTGGGGGCATCGGCGGCCCTGGGCATTTCGCATATACCTTTTTATAAACCAATTGGCGCGGTCAGGGTAGGACGGATAAATAATCAATTTGTCGTAAATCCCCTTTTCTCAGAACTGGATGAGAGCGAAATGAGCTTAGTGGTGGCAGGGACAGGTGATTATATCAACATGGTGGAAGGGGTATGCCAGGAGGTTTCCGAGGAGGATCTTTTAGCCGCCTTGGAGTTTGGGCATGAAAAAGTAAAACTGTTGGTGAAGATACAAGAGGAGCTTTTGGCAAGATGCGGGAAACCGAAACAAAAAATAGAACCACCTCCAAAAAATCCAGAATTGGTTCAGGCGGTCACAAAGCTGGCGTTGGAGAAGATAGCCGAGGCTAACCATACTCCAGACAAAAACGAAAGACAAAACAAGCTGGATGAGCTTTTGGATTCGGTCACTTTGGAGCTTTTGGAGAAATTCCCGGAAAGCGAAAATCAAATCAAAGCTATCCTTTTGGAACTGGAAAAACAGGATATGCGGAAGATGATTCTAACCGAAGGCAGAAGAGTAGATGGCCGGGACATTTACCAGATAAGACCGATCACCTGTGAGGTGGGGGTCCTGCCACGCACTCATGGCTCCGCTCTTTTCACCCGAGGGCAGACGCAATGTCTGGCGGTCACCACTTTGGGCACCAAGATAGATGAGCAGAGAATAGACGACTTGGAGGGGGATTCCACCAAAAGCTATATGCTTCATTATAATTTTCCCCCTTTCAGCGTAGGTGAGATAAAACCGATCCGGGGACCGGGAAGGAGGGAGATCGGGCATGGCGCATTGGCTGAAAGAGCCATCCAGCCGGTGGTCCCCAAAGAGGAGGTTTTTCCCTACACCGTCCGGATAGTTTCGGACGTCTTAGAGTCGAATGGCTCCTCCTCTATGGCCACGGTCTGTGGAGGAACTCTTTCCTTGATGGATGCCGGCGTTCCCATCAAAGCCCCAGTGGCCGGTGTGGCCTTGGGATTGATTAAGGAGGAGGAGAAGGTTGCAATTCTTTCCGACATATTGGGGATGGAGGATCATTTGGGCGACATGGATTTTAAGATCACCGGCACCCGAAAGGGGATCACCGCCTTTCAAATGGACGTAAAGATAGCGGGAATAGACTTAAGCCTATTGAGTGAATCCTTGAAAAGAGCTAAAGAGGGAAGGCTTCACGTTCTGGACGTGATGGAGAAAACCATCGCTCAACCCAGACTAGAGCTTTCCGTTTACGCCCCTCGAATAATCACCTTCAAGGTAAAACCGGAGAAGATCGGGGCAATCATCGGTCCGGGCGGAAAGACCATTAGAGGTATAATTGAACAGACCGGAGCGAAGATCGATATAGAGGATGATGGCTCCGTCTTCATTGCGTCTACCGACCAAAAAGCAGGTGAGCGGGCCCAGGAACTTATATTGAAGCTCACCGAGGAGCCCGAAATGGGCAAGGAGTATATTGGTAAGGTAAAAAGAATCACTCCTTTTGGAGCATTCGTGGAGATCCTTCCCGGACAGGATGGGCTTTTGCACATATCGGAATTGGATACCCACAGGGTAAACCGAGTGGAGGATGTATTAAATGTGGGGGATGAGGTAAAAGTTAAGATAACCGGCATTGACGTAGACGGAAAAATCAAATTATCCCGGAAGGCATGTTTTGCCCCTAATAGAAGATAGAGCCAAATTTGAAAGCTTTTACTTTTTAGCCCAAATTGGCAAGAAGAAAAAAAAGAACGCGGATTTGGGCTTTTTAACAATTCTGCGTACTGTGCATAAATAAAGGTTTTCCGGGCATCGAGCATCGGTAAGCCGAGCTTCGATACGAGCATCGTAAACGTTAAACGAACATACTCTTTTTATGCATGGTGGTATATTACGCTGTCCAATTCTGTTATCTTATGGATCCACAACTAAAACAAAAAGGATAAGGCCTTGAGAGGAATTTATAGAAAGACGGTTTTAAAGAACGGCATCCGAGTGGTGACTGAAAAGATCGGATATGTTCGATCGGTCAGCATTGGGGTATGGATAGATGTGGGCTCACGAGACGAAAGAAATGATGCAAGGGGAGTTTCGCACTTCATCGAGCACATGCTTTTCAAGGGCACCAAGAAAAGGAGTGCCAAGGAAATCGCTTCTTCCTTAGAATCGGTAGGGGGAGCCTTAAATGCCTTTACCGGCCGTGAACACACCTGCTACTTAGCCCGGGTTCTGGATGAACATCTGAATATTGCGGTGGACGTTTTGGCGGATATTTTAAAAAACTCTCTTCTTTCCTCTTCGGATTTCGAAAGGGAAAAAACGGTGATACTCTCGGAGATCAAAGACTTAGAGGATTCACCCGAAGATTTAGCTCACGATCTTCTGATGAACAACATCTGGCAAGAGCATCCGCTGGGAAGATCTATTATTGGAGATACGGAGAGCATTTTGAGGATGACCAAAAGTAAGCTTGTCGATTTCATCAAAAGAAATTATGTCTTTCCTAAGGTGGTCGTCGCCTGTTCCGGAAATTTAGACCATCAGGATTTAGTGGGAATTATCGAAAAAAAATTCCAGTTCAATCAGACGGATATGACCACTTTAGTAAATCAAGCCCCCTTAGAGGCCGATCACAACAAGGTGGCGGTAAATCGCAAAACGGCGCAGACTCATATCTGTTTGGGGATCCCCACCTTTCCTTATAAGGATAAAAGAAGATATGCTTCCTTGATTTTGAGCAATATCCTGGGTGGGGGAATGAGTTCCCGTCTTTTCCAAACTATAAGGGAAAAATTAGGGCTGGCTTATACTATATATGCCTTTGCCGATTTTTTTGAAGACACCGGAGTCTTTGGCATCTATTTAGGAACCCATAAAAAGAATACGGTCCGGGCCATGGATTTGGTCTTGAAAGAAATCAGAAGGATAAAAAAGGATATGCTTTCGCGACAAGAACTTTCTCACGCTAAATATCAGCTGAAGGGAAATTTGATGTTGAGCCTGGAGAACACTCCCAGTCGTATGAACCGACTGGCTCGACATGAACTGCTCTTAAACCAATACGTGGACTTAAGCGAAACCATAGATTCAATAAATAAGGTTAAGGGAACAGAAGTGATCGAGGTGGCAAACGACCTTTTTGATCCCCATAAGGTTTCGGCGGTGATTTTGGGACCTGTGGGACAAAGAGTAATCAAACAGATAAATTGGGATATTATATAAGATAGGTTTCGTCAATAAGGCTACGGTTACGTATCGTTTGTCGTAAAATGGTTGCCGTTTATTCGTATGAATGCATACGCATCGTGTTAAGACCGAGGACGAAACCGATCTCAAGACACAGATTTCGTGCATCCCAGACCGATACTTAGCCGACACCTAAACCGACTCGTCCCGCAAGGTGCGGGACGCATAAACGATAAACAGACTTAAGCAACAGACTCATAGGTCTTGTTGAAAAGGTTTCGGCTGCGGTTACGTATCGGTTGTCGTTGGTCGTTCCGAAGGATCCACTTCCGGCGGAAAAGAAAGGTTATGCAGTTTGAATTATGTTTTTTCTCGCTTACGCGATTCTTTTTATAATCATCCTCTTTTTGTCTTTATATATTCTTTGGCGGATAAAATTCAAAAAGGAGCCCATTAAAACCATTGAAATTTTAACTTATCATAAAATAAGCGATGACTTTGATTGGGGAATAACCAGACAAAAAGTGAGTCAGTTCGAAAGGGGGATAAAATTCCTACATGACTTAGGATATAAAGCTGTTCCATTAGAAGAGATCTTCAAGCAGACAAGTGGGAGCATCAATGAGGGTGGGCAAAAAGTGGTGATCACTTTCGATGACGGATACGAGAATGCGTATTTAAATGCATTTCCAATTTTACAAAAATATGGTTTCACCGCTTTTATTTTTATAATCACCGGCTTCGTCGGGAAACCTAACAGCTGGGATTTTAATTTCGGGAGAAAGAGAAAAAGACATTTGAGCTGGAAGCAGATCAAGGAGATGTCTGAATTCGGATTGGGCTTTGGCTCTCATACGGTAAATCATCCGGACTTAACCAAAATCGACCCCGCCTGTGGCGGAGTGGAATATGAATTAAAAAAATCAAAAGAGGTATTGGAAGATAAGCTGGGAAAAGAAGTGATTTTCTTATCTTATCCTTTCGGCAGATATAACCGATTTGTGCAAGAGGAGGCACAAAGATTAGGTTATAAAAGAGCTTATACTTTAGTTCCAAAGAGTAAAGAGGATGGGTTTCAATCCCGCCTCTGGCAGGACTTTCAGCCATTTGCCGTGGAGAGAACGGGAATTTATCTTTTTGATAC
>JALHUP010000399.1 GCA_022866585.1 Candidatus Zixiibacteriota bacterium
AGGGGGTGAGGTCTTGAAAACGTCTCTTTCATTAAGTCTTTAGGCTCGTTTCTGTTATTGAGAACTCTATCCGCTACAAGGAGAAGAACCTTTTATATTAGTTGGTGAATCTGTATTTTAATAGAGTCCAAATAGCCTGCAAGCCGTCTTTCCATCTGATCTTTTTTCCTTCTTTAATCTTTCTGGGATTATAAGAAATAGGCACCTCCAAGATTTCGATCCCTCTTTTTCTGATCTTGGCTGTAACCTCCGGGCAGAACTCAAACCTTTTGCAACTCAATCTCAGGCTCTTCAACAGATCCGCTTGAAAGAGCTTGTAGCAGGTAGGTTCGTCGGTCAACCGGCAACCGTAGAGCAGATTGGTCCACCAGGTAACGACTTGCCCTCCGATGAAATATCGCAAATACGACATTTTGTTCTTGTGGCTCAGTGAGCGTGAACCATAGACCACAAAGGCGCCATCTTCAATAATAGGCCGGACCAGTTTCAGATAGTCATTGGGATCATATTCTAAGTCGGCGTCCTGAATTATAACCAGGTCCCCGGTAACTTTTTCAAGCCCGGTCCGGATAGCCATCCCTTTTCCTAAGTTCTGGTCATGGAATACTATCGCAATGCTGCAGTTGTTCTGATATTTCCTCAAAAGCTCTCGAGTGCCATCCGTGGAAAAATCATCCACGATGATGAGCTCCTTTTCTATCCTCTTGACGGCACTCACCCTCCTTATTATCTCCTCAATGGTGTTCTTTTCATTATAAACCGGCATTATTATGGAAAGCTTCATGGGTATTACCAAGATATTTTTAATCGACAAAGAAAATCCTTTTTATTAAGATAACACAACTACCTCAAAAGTCAAGTCTCAAGTGATGAGGAGCCTAAGTGTGATGATCTATCTACAAAATAAGATTTCTATGTTTATCGTCTCCCGGTTTGGGTTTCGGACACGTATCGTCTGCCAAAGGCAGATCCGCCTCTGGCGGATAAATCGTCTTTCGGATTCGTCTGTCGTATTTTGGACGATGCGTATTCATTCATACGAATAGACGATTGACCCTGACTCTTTAGACGATACGTAACCGCGACCAAAACCTTTTAAAACGAAACCCAAAGTATGCAATCGTTATTTAATTGACAAAGCAATATAGTAATCGGTCGCCCTTTTAATCATCGGCGATGTGGGTCGGGGAATTAATGGTTTCACCCTGGATGATACTTCAGAAATCTGAAGGCCATTTGGCTGGAATCTAATCTCGGATGAACAAAACATAATTTAACAAAAGTTCCTTGCTAAAAGTTTTAGTAACTTTGGTGCTCTCCTTGAAAGGCTCTGCGTCAAATCCCTCTTTCCTTAAAAAGTCTGGGAACTCAGGAATGCCGTGCACTGTGTAAATTTTTTGGGGCTCAGCTAATTTGGTATATTCCATAAGCTCGGAAAAATCAGCGTGATCGCTTAAGGGAAAAGCTTCATCTGCGCCAAACCAATCTTTGCATCCGGAATCTATGGCCCAGCCAGTCAGAATAGCAACTCTCTTTTTGGGGATTTTTTTGATCATACGGGATCCTCTTACGTAAGGAGGGACAATCAAAACTTTTCCCTCCAAATCTTCTGCTTGATAATGCTCATAGTTTTTGAATTTGACTCCGAACTTCTCATATATTTTGGCTATCTTAAATATGGCTTGGTGCACGCTGGTCTTATATCCCCGGAGGCCTAATATTTTCATGATCTCTTGAGCTTTCCCCAAAGAATAAGCCAAAAAAATAGGGACTTGACCAAAGGATAAAGCCTGATCCACAAATTCTGTGATTTGATCTATGATCTCTTTTCGATCGGGAAAGATGTAGCGGGGGAGTCCAAAAGTCGATTCCATGATCAAAATGTCGCACTTTTTCACCTCGGCTTTTTTAGCAGTTAAACATTTGCGCAACTTTAAATCCCCAGTGTAAACTATCCTCACTCCTTCTATCTCCAAAAGAATCTGGGCTCCCCCCAGGATGTGACCCGAAGGAAAAAGCTCCACCTTTATCCCGTCTTTGGATTTCGGTTTTTCAAATTTGGATCCATGGGCATGATGAGTCACAAAATAGGCAGAATCGAACCTTTTGGGCTGGTTATACTCCAGGATGTTGAATTTTGCCCTGCCGAAGCGATGCTCATATAGTCTTGCCGTCTCCTTGGTGGTTAAAATCTCCTTATGTCTTACGGCATGATCAATATGGGCATGGGAGATAAAGGAAAAATCAACTTTTCTTCGGGCATCCAACCAAAAATTCGTCCCTTTAATATGTATCCCGTTTTGACACTCAATCACGAATTCCAAACCTTAAACTTTTGAACCTTTGAACCAACTAATACTAACGTATTTATTCCTGATACGAAGCCACCCCTCTCCCTATCCCTCTCCCACGAGGGGAGAGGGAATTCGTATGAATGCGTACTAAGCGTACGGGGAATCAATTCGTTTGTATTATAACTTGTATCCTATTCTTCTTAAAAACTGTTTCCTTTCTTTGACCTCTTCTTCAGTCTCCACTCTCTTCGGAATGAACCCGTCGACCACCCCCATAATTCCTCTTCCCTGTTCAGTTTCGGCAATAATCACCTGCACCGGATTAGCCGTGGCGCAGAAAATCCCACAAACTTCAGCACAATTTTGGACTGCCTTAAGCACATTGATGGGGTAGGCGTTTCTTATGTAGATCACGAAGGTATGACCTGCCCCTATATCAAAAGCGGTTTGGGTTGCCAATTTTTTCAACTCCGCATCATTCCCTTCAGACCTGACCAGACAGGGTCCCGATGCCTCGCAGAAAGCCAGGCCAAATCTTATGCCCGGGACTGCTCCAATTAAAACCTCATATAAATCCTCAGCCGTTTTGATAAAATGGGTCTGCCCTACGATCACATTGGTCTTCTCCGGCATCGGCACCTTATAAATTCTGAATTCCATATCATCCTCCTTATCGTTACATTTAGCGGTGCATTCGAAAATGTAGTTGCTTAATTTATTTAGCCCCGCCTTTGGCGGGGCAACTCCAATGTCACTGATCCTTTAAAAGTCACGTAGCCCGCCCTTGGCGGAGCCCGGAGGCGTGAAGCCTCCGCTATGCGTAAACCTAACGCAAACGAAATCAAAATATAATCTAAAAATTGAAAGTAGAAAAAGCAAGTAAATAAGTGGGGTGGATGTGGGAAAGGTTTCGGAATACATTTTTACTTCATGCCCTACCTCCCTTTTCCAGGACATAGAGAAGGGCATGGAGTAAGGTTTAACTTCAAAACAAAATGTAGCGGAAACCTTTAGGACTCCATAACCCAAGGATTGGAAGGCTAAAGCCTTCCTCTACATTTTCAGGTTGGGGAAGAAATAGGTTTTAATGGACTAAAAAATAAAAGCCCCGCCAAAAGACGGGGCTTTTACATTTTTTCCTAGTTTTTGCTGCTCTTTAAAACTCTGCTGACAGTGAGATCCTATGGTTCTGGTTTAGGAAGTCGACCTTCTCGGTCACGTAAGCATAATCCAATCTAATCATGGACACCTTTACACCCAAGCCAACGCAGAAGTTTCCATCATTCAAGCCAGCCATAAGGGCGGCGGAGTAGTTGGTGGCAAACTCCCACATATACTCTGCGCCGAAATGGAAGGTCCCATCTTGGCGGTTGATGGTCTTGCCATAGTCTATGGGGACGCAAAGTGCATGGTCTTCTCCCAGAGGATATATAACCATTCCCACCGTCACATTGGTAGGAACCGTCTCATTATTCACCTTGGTGCCGAGATCCCGAACCATCAGGCCTAACGCAATCCTGGGATCAGCCAGGAATTTGATCCCAGCGTCACCACCCACTCCAGTCTTGCTGTAGTCATCGATCTTCTGATTGACCACCTTGAGGCTCAAGCCAAACGAGAACATTCTTTGGTTGAACTCGTTTTTGAATGCCCAGGAGACTATG
Organism: Candidatus Zixiibacteriota bacterium; assembly: GCA_022866585.1. Taxonomy (GTDB): domain Bacteria; phylum Zixibacteria; class MSB-5A5; order MSB-5A5; family SM1-73; genus SM1-73. The sequence continues at coordinate 3,959 of JALHUP010000399.1, forward strand.
AACACGTTGTTCATGTCATTGAAGGTGCCCAGGGAATTGTCATGTTCATCAGATTTGAGAATATCATCAATCCCCGAATTCAACCAGGATATGCCGAAGGTTCCGCAGTTGGTCGACTGGCAAGGGGTCCATCCAAACCCGAAGTAATTGTAGGTCCGGTCCACAGACATTCCCGCAGAATACATGGCAGCTAAGCTAACACATCCGATATCTGCCAACCCGGCGGGGTTCCAGTAGCCGGCTGTAGCATCGTGAGCCTCTGCCACATAAGCGCCTCCCATAGCTAATGCTCTGGCACCCACTCCCATCCTTAACATGGGGAGCATGTGGTTATCATCCGCCCAGGCACCGGAGAGGCACACCACCGACAGCAGGCAAAAGACCACTAGGAATTTAGCTGTTTTGTTTAACATTTTCTATCTTCTCCTTTTATAAAAGATTAACAAAGTTTCTGTTCCTTTTTCCCCAAATGGGGATCAGGATAAATCTTTTCAGGGAGGGTGCCCCATCGGGCACCCTCCCTCGAAACTTTATTTATCCTTCTTTAGCACAGTAATCTTTATTACTGCTGTCTCTATTTTGCCACTATCATCATCCCTGGCATGGATGTAGCACAGATAGGTTCCGTTGGCTACCTCCGTTCCGTCATCCGTCTTTCCATCCCATAATATCGGGGTGCTGATTCCAACATCCTTCTGGAGCTCTCTCACAAATTCGCCAGCGAAGTCATATATCTTGACGGTCACGTGGGCGGACTTGCTCAAGCCCAGATCGATGTAAGTGCTAAGCTCTCTCGGATCGAACGGGTTCGGATAGTTGTGAGGATTCGTGAAGAACAGATTCTGCTCCTCAGTCCAGAAGGTGTATATAATCCAGTTGCCAGCGTGATCCCTAACCCGGATTTCCACATACTTCCGACCAGCTCCCGGCTCATACGCCATGCAGGCTGTTACGGTGTCGAGATGCACGTTGGTATCCATGCAAGCCAGTCCCAGACAAATCAGCACGCTATCCTCATAGAACTCGAGGGTGGACCAATCGATGCCCGACCCGCTGTCGATGAAGCAGATATGAATGGGTCGCTCAGAGAGATTGATGACGATAATCGAAGGCAGTCCTGCATCCACTTGGTAGATGCACTCTTGCCACTTGGGCATATAGTTGCTAGAGAGGTCGGCCGGACCCCTGCCATAAGACGGGCTGGTGCCTGTGCCAGAGATTTTCTCCGCGTACACATAGGCAATGAGGGTCTTACCATCGGTCAGATCCATGATGCAAGAGACTATCACCGTATCGCCATGTCTCATATTAAAGTTGGCAATATCTGCTGCAGTGAATGTGCACTGCTTGTAAGGATAGTCTCTTTGGTATAGATCGACATTGACTGTGTTCCAATCTATGCCAACATTGTCGTCCTTGACCACGATCTTGACGGTGGGATTCTTGGTCACATACTCACCCACGAACTTCAATCCAGGAGGCAGACAATCGTCCTTGACCTCAAAGGACTTGGTACTCTGATTACCCACAACATCAGTAGCTACCACATCGATATTATGCTTGCCAGCTGATGGGTAAAGATGCCACAGTCCCGAGGTAGGATCATAGAAAAATGCTTCACCTTCATCGCTCAGTTCAACTCCATCTTGATAGGCTTTAACCTCAGCCACACCAGACTTGTTGTCGGTGATCTGGAGCTTGACCGGACGGTCGCACGGATCGGAGCTGTTGATCCAGGTGGTTACGGGAGCTAGGCAGTCTACATAGTACTCCTTCTGAATCCACTGGGTCTGAGTCCAGTTGCCGGCTGAATCCGTAGGTCCGTTGATGTAGCCGGTTTCTGAAGTCTTGTAGGAGTAAACCGCCACCTTCAGCAGATTACCGTCTGCGAGGCTAAACAGATCTCCGTCTGCAGTCACCGTGATGACATTTCCTTCTCTCAGGTCGACTAAGTCTTCCGGATAGAAGGTCTGCAGTCTGTAGGTTGAAGTCCAGAGATCGACGTGCAAGGTGCCCCAATCCACGCCACTGGCATCGTCTGTTACCTCGATGCTGACGGTGGGATCGGCACAGGAGATATACCCACCACCAAAAGCCACTGTAGGCGGAGTGCAATCAGCCTTGCTCCAGAATTCGAAGACCATCATGTTGCCCACATTGTCCGTGGCTTTGATCTTCACATTATGCCTGCCAGCGCTGGGTTGCGAGTAGGAGAGAATCTGGGTGGTGTCGTTGTAGTAGAAACCGGTAGTAACCGTGTCTCCATCCTCCGTGATGGTGATGGTAGCCATACCTGAACGAGTATCCTTGATCTCAAACCTCAGCAGGCTGGCACAAGAATCGGTACCATTCAACCAAGTGATGGTCGGGCCAACACAGTCAGCATAGTAAGTCCACAAGTAGTAACTGGTGCTGGTCTGATAGTTATTGGCCAAGTCCACGGGACCACGAGTATAGCTGGTTCCGTAGTTCTTCTGCGAGTAGACCACCACGTTCAAGGAAGCGTTGTCGGTAAGTCCTAACCAATCACCATCTCCGGTCAGTGTCACATAGCCATTCAGGTCAGGAGTAATATCTGACGGGGTGAAAGTCTGGATTCTGTTAGAGCTATAGTATAGGTCAACATTGACCTTATCCCAATTCACTCCCGTGACATCATCGGTGACCTGGAAGGTCACAGTCGGCCTCGTGCAGTTGACCCATGATGGCAGGAAGGTAACCACAGGTGGCGTGCAATCCAACTTGATCTTCATTCCATACCAGGTTTCGTTCCCCAACTTGTCCACCGCCTTTAAGTCCAGTCTGGTCTTTCCAGCAGTAGGATCGTATCTCCAGTAGTTCGGAATATGCGGATCCCGGGTAAAGATGGTGGTTTCAGTAATCAGGCTACTATCCTCATACACGTAAACAGTGTCAAACCCGGAATAGGTATCCTTGATCTCGAACAGAAGCGGTCGGTTGCACAGGCTGTC
>JALHUP010000060.1 GCA_022866585.1 Candidatus Zixiibacteriota bacterium
ATATCTTCTAATGCTTGAGATTCTCAAAAAGACAAAACCAAGCGGTTACACTTCACAATTGCCCATTATTACAGGTGTGGCGTTTTTAGGATTTTCTTCCGCCTTCTGGCTTCAGACCATAAGAGCGGAGGTTTATACTTTAAACATCTTTTTCACTTTGTTGTTGATCTTTCTTCTGGTGAAGCGGTCCAAGGAAAAAGATACCAACTGGTGCTTTAAGATTCTGATTTTGTTTTCATTTGTCTTAGGACTATCTTTCGCCAACCATCCCCTTTTAATGATCACTTTATTGCCTGCATTCCTGACATTTTCGTTGGTTAACGATTTTAAACGTTTTTTGGAGCTAAAAAAGATAATGCTATTGTTATCGTTTTTCCTATTTGGAATCTCACTTTATCTTTTTTTGCCCGTAAGATCAAACCTTTCACCCGCTATCAATTGGGGAAGACCAGACAGTTTGGCAAACCTTTTCTCATATATAACCAGATCATCTCAGTCCACTTCAGTTGCGACAAGTTCTCATGTTCCCTATCTAAATAGATTCTGGTTCACCTTATCATTTCCGGTGCTTCAATTTAGTTTACCTCTTTTTTGGTTGGGAGTGTTAGGTGCGTATGCAATGTTTAAAGAATCCAAGAAGTTTTTTATCTTTTCGTTTTTACTTTTTATCTTTAATCTTTTTACCGCCACCTGGGCTACTGATTTCTCTTTGAGAAACTATGATCTTTTGGGCTATCTTTTGCCCTCATTGTCTGTATTTGCGATCTGGTTTACTTTCGGAATATCTTTCCTTTTTGAGATAGTAAGAAAAAATATTAAGGAGAGGTTTGCCCCATCCCACCCTTCGGGAGACCACAAGGGTCTCCCCTACATTCTTGAATTCTTTCTTTGCGGATTAATCTTATTATTGCCGATCTATCAAATAGCGAAAAACTTCGATCAATGTAATAAAAGATCAAATACTTGGGCTTATCAATATGCGGACCAAATTCTAAATTCAGTCAAAAAAGATGCTTTGATCTTAGCTGGAGATGACAATACTTTGACCACGCTGTGGTATCTGAATTATGCGGAAAAAAAAAGGCCAGATGTCAGAATCATAAGTAGCAGTGCCCTTTCTCAAAAAAGTTATCAAGCTCAACTCCGGAAACAATATGAAGAAGTAAATCTGCCGAAAATTGAATCAGCTAACTTACAAAGGATGGCGAATCAACTTTGCCGACTCAACACAGACAAAATGCCAGTGTATTGTCAATATTACACTAACGATACAGCTTTCGCCCACCATCTTTCGCCGGTCGGATATATTTTTGAATATCATCAAAATCGGGTAGCATTATCCGATTCGGACATAAAAAAGCAAAAAGAATTTTTGGAGAATAATTTGAAAAGCAAAGGGTTCGATCTCATCACCAAAGAGCATTTTGGAAATTTAGTCTTTAACTTAGGGGTGTTTTACAATCAATTGGGTATTTCAACCATTTCCTTAGAATATCTTCTTATGGCTTTGGATATCGATCCTTCCAATTCAAGGATCTATGCTCAATTAGGCAAAGCCTTTTTAAAAATGGGTGAGATAAGCAAAGCCAAAGAATTTTTTCAGGCGGCTTTGGAATTGGATCCATATAACCAGGATGCAAAAAGAGCATTAGAAAATATCTAAGAGATTCATCCTTAAGGAAAGAGATGAAAAGAGAGAGCGAAATCGACGTTTCCGTAATAGTGCCCATGTTCAACGAGGAGGAGAACGTTACCATGACCTTAGAGCGTCTTTCCTCAGCCCTTGACTCCACCAATAAGAAGTGGGAAATCGTTATCGTGGATGATGGCTCTACGGATAATACTAAAAAATTGGTGGAGGACTATTCGCATCTCAATGGTGGGATTAAATTGTTCTCTTATGCTCCCAATCAGGGCAGGGGGAAAGCATTGAGGGTTGGATTTCAAAGGGCACAAGGGAAGATAATCTGCACCACGGATGCGGATTTAAGTTATGATGAAAGGCACATAGTCAGGATGATAAGATTGTTGGAGCAAAACCAGGATATGGACCTGGTGATAGGTTCCCCATACATTGAAGGAGGCAAAGCCGAAGGTGTCCCCTTCTTAAGACTTCTCGTAAGCAGATTAGGAAATAAGATATTGGGTTTTGCCATGAAAGGAAAACTAACCACAGTTACCGGAGTCTTGAGGGCTTACAGGCGAGAATGCATCAGATCGTTAGAGCTTGAATCAGATGGGAAGGAGATCCATCTGGAGATACTCTCCAAAGCCTTAAGTATGGGATACAAAGCCATGGAGATGCCGGCCACCTTGAAAGCCAGGAAAAAAGGAAAATCAAAGTTCAAATTCAAAGCCACGGCCCTTTCGCATATCATCTTTTCATTTTTTGAAAAGCCCATAATCCTATTCGGGCTGGTCGGTCTTTTTATGCTCTTCTTGGGATTTTGGGGAGGAGTTTATGTGATATATCTTTGGCAAAAAGGAACACTCAATCCCAATCGTCCTCTGATGACTTTGATCGTCCTTCTGGTGATCAGTGGAATCCAGGTGCTTTTGTTCGGCTTTTTGGGAACTCAATTAGTTCATTTAAGAAAAGAAATTTACAAGATACAAAGAGAAAACAAGAATTTGGAAGAGAAAATAAATAATTTGCCTGCAAAGATTGAAGTGGAAGAAGAAAAAACTGGAGTGTCTGCCTTCAGGGCGCGTTGAAAAACCCTCTTGTTCGTGCGGGAATTGGATTTCCCGCACGAGAGTGGTTCGGGAATTCCAATTCCCGAACCAACTTAAAAACCGCGAAAGCAAGCTTTCGCACTCCAAAACCACTTTTTCAACAGTCCCTTCAGGCGGACCAATCTCCCAACAGATTAAACAGATTAAAGGATAAGAAAATCCGTTTCATCCTTTAATCTGTTTATAGTGAACTCGTCGAACCATTGGGAATCCTTTAATCTGTTGGGAAAAAGCCAATCAAAGAGCAAATGTTATCATCTCCCAAAATTTGCCTAATTACTAATCGCTATCCAGCTCATCCCGACGACGTGGCTTCGCCTTTTGTGAAAGATTTCCATTTAGGACTCAAAAAAAAGGGAGTGGAAGTTTTTGTGTTCACTCCCTATTATGAGACAGAAAAAATTAGCCCAGACGAGAATGTGATCAGATTCAAATGGGCTGGTGGGGAAAAAGTGGTGGGCGCTTTGAATCTTTTCAATCCCAAGGAGACTTTTCAGCTTTTTTCCTTTTTGAAAAATGGCAAACGACAACTCTTGGAGCGACTTGAGGAAATAAAACCCGATTCTTGTTTAGCCTTGTGGGCTTTACCCTCAGGGTGGTTTGCGTATTTGGCAAAAAAGAAACTGGGCATTCCATATTCGGTGTGGTGCTTAGGATCGGATATATATGTGTGGGCAAAGAAACCTTTCCTGCGCGGGATTATAAAAAAAGTATTAAAAGAAGCGGATTTCCTTTTTGCGGATGGTTTTGATCTAAAAGAAAAGGTGGAAGAATTATGCGGAAAGAAATGTATATTTTTACCCAGCATGAGAAAATTACCTAGGACTATAGACCAAACCATAGGATTAGATAAATCAAAAACGAATTTCTTGTATCTGGGACGGTGGGAGAAGAAGAAAGGTTTAGATGAGTTGATAAAAGCATTTGCTTTAGTCAAAAAAGAAATGGCCCAGATAAATCTTCATATCTTGGGCTGGGGCGATTATGAAAGAGGAATGCGAAAACTTATAAATCAGCTCGAGCTAAAAGAAGATATAAAAATTGTAGGCAAGGTTTCCACAAGCTTGGTGGTTGCATATTTAAAAGAATCTGACTGTCTGATGATCCCCTCCAAAGGGGATAGCATTCCTCTGGTCTTCTCCGAAGCACTCCAGATGAGGACTCCCTTGATAGTGACTGATGTTGGGGACATGGGACATTTAGTAAAAAAATTTGACTTAGGTAAAGTTGTTCCCTGTGAAGATGTTCAAAAATTAGCTTGTGCCATGAAGGAGTTTATAAAAGAAAGAAAAGATTATTCCAAAAGTATCCCAGAAGTTCTGAAATTCCTCAATATCGAAAAGGCGGTGGGTGATTACCTAGAAACGATTTGGAGGTATGACCGTCCGCCGTCTGCAGTCGGCCGACCGCCGCAAGAGATTATAGCCAAAAATCCCTGATACAAGGGAAGACGATGTTGGTAGCCGCAGGCTTCAGTGCGTGTTGAAAAAGTGGTTTTTGGAGTGCGAAAGCTTGCTTTCGCGATTTTGTGAAATTTAGAAGTTCTTGTGCCGCCATTAGCTCTCAGTAAAACCGCACCAGCAAGCTGGTGCACTCCAGTTTTGTGGTTTTTCAACAGTCCCTTCAGCCTGCGAGGGGGTAGAAAAGGATAGGGACTCTCCCGAGGATATTTATCTTGCTTTGTCTTCTATATTTCATTATCTATAATTAGTGCAATATCAAGGAGCGGAAGTTGAACATTAGGAATAAGAAAATTCTTGTGACTGGTGCAGGCGGATTTGTGGGAAGCCATCTGGTCGAAGCTTTAGTCAAATCCGGGGCAAAGGTGAAAGCTTTTGTGCATTACAATTCCCGCAACGATTGGGGAATGCTGGAGAATGTTGATAAGAATGTCTTAAGGGAAGTTGAGGTGATGGCATCGGACTTAAGAGATGCGGATGCGGTCCGAAATGCGGTCAAAGACCAAGAGGTGGTTTTTCATCTGGGTGCCTTGATCGGCATTCCCTATTCCTATGTTAATCCCAGGGACGTAGTCGATACCAATGTTAGTGGAACCTTAAACGTTCTCACCTCTGCTCGTGATTTCAATGTAGAAAAAGTCATTCATACCTCCACCAGCGAGGTTTATGGCACGGCCCAGTATGTCCCTATGGATGAAAACCATCCGGTAAATCCTCAGTCACCCTATGCGGCTTCCAAGTTGGCGGCGGATCTTTTGGCTTTGAGTTTTCATCGTTCCTATGATCTCCCGGTGGGGGTGATAAGACCTTTCAATGTCTATGGTCCCAGACAATCAGCTCGGGCAGTCATCCCTTCTATAATTATCCAGGCATTGCTCAAAAGAACAGTTAATTTGGGTTCGATTTCCCCTACCAGAGATTTGACCTTCGTGACCGATTCAGCCTCAGGCTTCATTGCTTTTGCCGAATGCGAAAAGACGGTAGGTGAAGTGGTGAACTTGGGATCAAATCAGGAGGTCTCGATAAGTAAGCTGATCGATATGGTGTCCAACTGTCTGAACAAAAAAATAAAAATCATAAAAGAGAAGAAAAGAGTCCGTCCTGAAAAAAGCGAAGTGGAGAGGCTTTTCTCAGATTCAAGCAAAGCCAAAGCTCTGTTCGGCTGGAATCCAAAAATAGATATAGAAGAAGGGATTAGAAAGACTATAAGCTGGATAGAAAAGAATATTGATAGTTACAAACAGGAGATTTACAACATTTAGAAGGGAAGTTGAATAAATTGGGAGTGTCAAGCCTTAGCTTGACCCTACAAAGTCTGCCTAAAGGGTGTGTTGAAAAACCTAATCCGGAGTGCACCAGCTTGCTGGTGCGGTTTTCCCCCAAAGTGTAAGTAGTGATGGTCTAAGAACATATTTAGATTTCAAAAAATCGCGAAAGCAAGCTTTCGCACTCCAAAACCACTTTTCCAACAGTCTCTAAAGGCAGATGCTCCGTAGACTGGAAAGATTTCGATATGAAAGTAGTCATCTTAGCTGGTGGAAAAGGTAGAAGGCTTTATCCCTACACTGTGGTCTTGCCTAAACCACTTATGCCCATCGGGGATTTTCCCATCTTAGAGGTGATATTAAAACAACTGAAAAACTGTAAGTTGACCGACATCACCATAGCAGTAGGACATTTAGGCAATCTCATCCAGACCTATTTTGGTGACGGGAAAAAATGGGGAGTGAATATAGCATATAGCTTCGAGGAGAAACCTTTAGGCACAGTAGGTCCTTTGACTCTTCTCCGGGGACTGGACAAAACCTTTATGGTGATGAACGGCGATTTATTGACCACTTTGAATTATTCAAAGTTGATAGATTATCACAAAAAACAAAAACCGATGGCTACGGTTGCCGCCCAAAAAAGATCAGTAGACGTTGATTTTGGGGTGATTCAAAGAAATAAAGACGATCATATGGTTAAATATATAGAGAAGCCAAAGCTCTCTTATACAGTAAGCATGGGGATTTATATTTTTGAGCCGGAGATTTTGGATTTTATCCCTAAGGCTGAAAAATTCGATTTTCCGGATTTGATGCAACTTCTCTTAGAAAAAGAAAAAAAGGTGGCGATTTACAATTCAACCGATTTCTGGTTAGACATTGGCAGACCAGACGATTATCAAAAAGCCGTAGAAGAGTTTGAAAAAAATAAAAAACTTTTTATTTATAAGGAATGAGAAAAACAGACAAAGGTTACTCTTACGCGTAGCGAAACCTTCATGGCTTCGCCCAGAGGCATAAAGCCTCTGCTACGCGTCTTTTTATTTTTTCTTGAGAAGGAAAGATGAAATGGAAAGTCACCCTCTCCGACTTAAATTTTGACCAGCATGAGCAAAAAATTGTGAGCCAAGTGATCCAGAACAAATGGCTCACCATGGGGGAAATGGTCAAAAAGCTGGAGAGAAATTTTGCAAATTTTCTGGGAGTCAAGCATGCCTTCGCAGTTTCGAGTGGGACGGCGGCACTCCATTTATCTTTGCGGGCTTTGAACATAAAAACCGAAGATGAGGTTTTGGTCCCCTCTCTAACCTTCGTGGCTTCCGCAAATGCCATTCTTTACGTGGGGGCAAAGCCTGTTTTCGTGGATATTACTGGTCTTTCTGATCTAAATTTGTCTTGTGACGACTTGGAAAATAAGATCACCCCTAAGACCAAAGCCATCATGGTGGTTCACTATGGGGGATATTTGGCGGATATGGAGAGGATAAAAAAAATCGCCAAAAAACATAATCTTTTTGTGATCGAGGATGCCGCACATGCCATCGGAGCAAAATTTAAATTGAAGATGGCCGGGGGGATCGGCGATATCGGTTGTTTCAGTTTTTTCTCCAATAAAAATATGGCAACTGGGGAAGGAGGGATGGTCGTGACCAATCGGGATAAGTTTGCCCAAAAGATCAGGCTCCTCCGCTCTCACGGAATGACCAGCATGACCTGGGACAGACACAAAGGCCACGCCTATTCTTATGACGTGACCGAGCTGGGTTATAATTACCGGATGACCGAGATGAATGCCGCTTTAGGGATCGAACAGTTAAAAAAACTAAGAAGCTCAAATCGGAAAAGGAAATCTTTGATCAAAATCTACGTTGAAAATTTAGAAGGAACAAAAGGGCTTTCCATCCCCTTCTTAAACTATCCCCGCGATTCTGCCTTTCATCTTTTTCCCATCATTTTAGACCAGGATGTGAATCGGGAAAAATTTATGGACTTTCTAAAAAGAGCAAAAATTCAGACCAGCATCCATTATCCGCCCATTCATAAATTCTCCTATTACCGGAAAAATTTCAAGGAATCCGAAAATCACCTTCCTTCGACCGAATATGTGGGGGGGCATGAGGTGACCTTACCTTTGCACCCTTTGTTGAAAAAAGAGGACATACTTTTCGTCTGTGATAAAATAAAAGAGATTTTGCCTCAGGTTCGAAGCTAAATCTGTTCACACCAAAGAACCTATTAAGCTGATCAGCTAATCCTTATCTTCGCTTCAACTTGTTAAAAAAGGATATATTATCAGAGATTTAGGGAAATGATCAAAATAATATTTGTCTTAAAAAGGATAGGTTTAATTGGAAAAGGACGAAGTTAAAATTCCGGCTTGCAGTGAGCTTGTCGAACCTGTTCTGGTTCTTCAGGGAAGTTATTTGGTTGAGTTAGCTATTGCCAGAAGCTTGGGCAAATATAATGTTCCGGTATTTCTTCTCAGCCGTGGTGAGAAAAAACCGCCCTCTTCTTTTTCGAGGTTCGTGAAAGATACCATCTTCAATCCTGACCCTTTGATAGATAAGGACAACTTTATATGCTCACTTTTAGATTTTGGAGAAGAATTAAAAGAAAGATACGGAAGAAGGATATTACTCTTTCCCACCGATGACGGCACCCTTCTACTTTTGGCACAGAATTTTGACCTTCTCAAAAAATATTTTGTCATTTTAAATGACCCCCAGGAAAAAGAGATATTAAGATTCTCTCAAAAAATTTATTTTTTCCAAACTTTACAAAACGCCGGTTGCACAAATTTTCTTCCCTTGACCCTCTTTTGCGAGAGAGAGGACGACATAGAATCTATAAAGAAGAACATCTCCTTTCCTTGTGTAATCAAACCTTCAGAAAAAGACATCAATTTTTCCTTTCATCGGAAGTATAATTCCAAAATCCTGCTTGTGGAAAACAAAGATGATTTGGAAAAAAAATTAATTGATCTCTTATCCGAGAATCATAAACTCATGGTTCAAGAACTAGTGAACCCAAAACCCGGAAAGGAAGTCTCTTGGTATGGATACAGAAGTAAAAGCGGTGAGATTTTCGGGATGACCGCCAGGCAGAAAAGAAAGTCTCCTCAAATGGGTGGAACTGCCACTTTCATAGAAACAGAGGAAATTCCACAAGTTCATCTTTATGTTCATCAAGCCTTGAAGTCGCTGGATTTCTGGGGAATTTGTGAGATGGAGTTCATGCTGGATGAAAGAAAAAAAGAATACAAGGTAATCGAGTTTAACCCCAGGTGTTGGCTACAGCTCTCTTTAGCCACAGAAGCGGGATTGAACCTGCCTTATCTATCTTACCAAGAGGTATACAAAAATGTGTTGCCGAAGCCGATAATTGATAAAAAGAGAAGAGTAAAGTGGGTTTGGGTCAAGGAAGATTTTTTGAGGGCGATAGTCAAAGATAGAAATGAAGCTTTCTTGAAAAGATTATTCAAATGGCTACCTCAAGTCTTGGGTGACTGCGTTTATGCGATTCATAGCTTTTCCGATTTAGAAGTTACTTTTCAACGCATTTTAGGAGGGCCCGAAAGACTTTTGAAAAAATTTGGTTCTTCTTTCCACCTTTGGCGGGGCTGAGATTTTCGGCACGAATTCTGTGTCCCAAGATAAGAATGAGAATCTCAAGGAAGTTAGTAATTGCTTTGTCAATTAAATAACACTACATCCTCGTCCCGTAAAGTGCGAGACGCATTTTGGATTTCGTTTTAAAAGGTTACGGTTTCGGTTCATGGTGAGCTTGTCGAACCATTAAGTATCGTCTAAAAAGTCATCGTCAGTCGTTTGTCGTCTAAAACACGGTAAACGAAACCGATCTCAAGACACAGAATTCGTGCAGACGCTCCACGATACGTGGCCGAAACCAAAACCCACAACAATAAACATAGAAATCTTATTTTGTAAACAGAGCACTAGTGGACTGTAAAAAAGTTCAGGGTGTATGTAATTGCTCAATTTATTGAGTATTGTCGCCAGTGCGCCCGATAAATCAGGCAACTACAATAGGGAACGAATTTATGTTACACGCCACTAGATTATAAGGTAGGGTATGGATAAAAAGGTTTATTTTGATAAATATTGGGAAGAGATGAATACCGAAGTAGCGGATTTGCGTACCCTCGAAAGGGTAGGATTAAGCTCAAAGCTTCTCACTAAGAAACGAGGAAGACTTCTGGACGTGGGCTGTGGCCGAGGTATAGGCTCAGAGATGTTTAGTAAGATGGGTTTTCAAGTAGCGGGTTTTGATATCTCTCCTGAAGCTGTGGCGATAACTAAAAAAAGGGGCATAGATGCGTGGCTTTTTGATCTAGAATCCGATACTTTGAAAGGGGAATATGACGTGATAATTTGTTTAGAGGTTCTTCAGTTCATAGTGGACCCTCTCAAAGTTTTGAAGAATCTAAAGTCCGCTCTTAAGGAGGATGGAGAAATCATTCTTTCTCTGCCCAATGAGTTTCACATTTGGCAAAGGGTTAAAATCCTCTTTGGACGTTTCGATTTTGCAAAATACGACATTCCCCACCTAAGGCTTTTCCATCCCCAGGAGATAAGCAGGTTGGTGGAAAAGGCAGAATTAGAAATTGTCGAGAAGTGCCCGGTTTCCATAGTGCCGCCTCGTTCTACCCCGCTTTGTTACTTGGGGAAATTCTTAACCAAAATCTCAGGTTCGCTTTTTGCCATTTCATTTATCTTTAAGCTGAGGAGAATAAGATGAAGCTTTCTTCTACCTCTACTATTGGCTTGCCTGTGAACTCAGACCGAGAAACTCCGACCTGGGGTGAAAAACCAAGAAATATTTGGGTGAAATATCTCCAAATTTTTATTGTTATTTTGATTTTTTTCTTTTTGGGACGAAGTTTTATCAAAGACATTTCAAAAGCCCAGCCCATTGAATGGACCATAGATTATCGCTTTTTGGGGTTGGCTATTCTCTGGTTAATAATTGGCCTTTTGGCTCAAGCCCAGGTTTGGAAATTGAATTTGAAAGCTATCGGGGTTTCAAAAAGCTTTAAAGATATTTTTAAGCTTACCTATTTAGCTAATATGGGAAGATATTTGCCTGGGAAAGTATGGTCGGTCTTGGGGATAGTCTATTTGGGCAAAAAAATAGAGGTCCCGCAAACGAGCTCGCTTTTATGCTCAATAGTTAGTCAGGTAACTTGTGTCTTAGCCGGTTTTCTTTTTAGCGGAGTTTCTTTGGTTGGTTTGTCGGCTTTAAGTCACAAAATAAGTTTATGGTGGGTGGGGGTTCCGCTAATATTTAGCTTGATTTTTCTCCATCCTTACGTTTATAATAAAATTTTAAAATTGGTAGCCAAACTGACTAAAGAAAAAAGTGTGGAAGCCAAGTTTCCTTTAGGTGGGGTTATCAAAAGCGCCCTTCTCTATTTTGGGGTGTGGTTTTTTCATGGACTCTCCTTTTCATTTTTAGCCCTATCTTTAGGTGATTTTTCTTTTAGATGGTTTGTCTATTGTTTGGGTATTATGCCCGCCGCCTATTTAGTGGGATATTTGGTATTGTTCAGTCCCGGTGGGTGGGGCATAAGAGAAGGTGTGATGGTGATACTCTTGAAAGAGTTTATGCCAAATTACTTAGCCATAACCGTGTCTTTGTTGTCAAGACTTTTGTTTACAGTTTTCGAGATAGTTTTCTTTGTGATTGCCTTAAAAATTAAATTTAGCGAACGAAAAAATCCAGAAATTGCAAACTTAGGTCTTTAAATAAACTTTACTTTGTGAGACCGGATGTCAAACCTAAAGCCAAACAGATACATCCTGGTTGGTTCCTTGTTGATTTTCTGCATCTCGTTGGGTGCCTATGTTTATACTCTCTGTCCCACAGTCTATTGGGAAGATTCAGCCGAATTTTCAGCCGCGCTTGGTACGCTGGGATTACCACATTCGCCCAGTTTTCCGCTTTATGTCTTAACCGGGCATTTGTTTTCCTATCTTCCCATTGGCAACGTGGCTTTTCGCACTAATCTTTTCTCGGCTTTCTTAGCAAGTTTGAGTTTGCTTCTTTTTTATTATTTAATCCTTATAATCTTAAGCCGGGTTAGGGCAAAAGAAAAACGTCAACTGAACTTAGTTGATAATCTGGTGGCTTTGTCCAGCACCCTGATTTTAGCCTTCACTTCCGCATTCTGGATAAATGCGGTTCGAGCTGAAGTTTACGCCCTAAATGCTTTTCTGCTTATTCTTCTGATATTTTTGATAGTTAAGTGGACGGAAACTAAAGATGCAAAGCTTTTGTTTCTTTTCTTTTTCATTTTTGGTTTGAGCTTTGGGAATCACTCTTTATTGATGTTCTTATGTGGACCAGCCTTCCTTTACTTCATCTGGGCAAACCAAAGCCAGAGTTTGATCGACTTTAAGAGGATTATCCTTTGCCTACTGGTGTTCATATTAGGTCTGAGCATATATCTGTTTTTGCCCTTACGCTCAATCCGAAATCCGCTCATGGACTGGGGCGATCCCCAGACTTTCTCCAATTTCTTAGAAGCCTTCACCAGAAAGACCAGTCTCTCCTACCACAGTAGTTTTGGATTCGCCGGCATTCCTTACGTGTTTACAAGCTTAGTATATCAGTTCACTCCCTTCGTCTTTTGGCTCGGAGTGTTGGGTCTCTGGATATTTTTTAAAAAAGACAAAAAAATGGCTTTATTCAGCCTCATCCTGTTAGGAACCAATATGCTTTACGTGGCCTTGGCTGGAGCCTATCGCATTGAGAATTATGATGGTCAAGGTTATTTGATAGTCTCGTATTTAATTTATTCAATCTGGATAGCTATGGCTTTAGGTTGGGCTTCCGACAAAATAAGAGAGCTTTCAAGTGCCTCTCGTTTTAAGGCATTCGGGCCCATTGTTATGATATTAGTCTTGTTCTTGCCATTTTTTCCCATAAGGGCGCATTTTCAAGAATGCAATAAGAGGAATGCCAAACAAGCCTATGAATTTGGAATAAGCCTTTTATCTGGTGTAGAGAAAGACGCCATAGTGTTGGTAAATAATGCCAGCCCCCTCTTTATTTCTTGGTATTTGAAGTATGTGGAACAACAAGGAAAGGAGGTCAAGGTAATTGATAGAAAAACTTTGAAGATGGAGAGTTATCGTCTTCACTTAGTCGAGGAGTTTCCAGAAATCGATTTTCCAAAAGCAATTTTTAATATAGGAAAGTTAAACAAGAAAGACTATCAAGACAGTCTGAAAATGATGACAGCTTTATTCATAAAGGAGATGATAAGGTCAAATGAAGATAAATTTCCCATCTATTGGGAAGGCGGAAAAGATGATTCCTTAATTGACGATTATTTAACTCCGAACGGGATTCTGTTTAAGGCGCAACCAAAGAAAGTCGAAAGATTGACTGAGGAGATGATAAAAACTCACTACGAATTTATGGAAAAACTCGATGCCAAGACCAAGAATGAATCAAAGGATTTTGAGGATTTGAAAACAAAGGAGTATTATAGTATCACTTTGGATGAAGTAGGCAGTTACTTCTATCGCAAAAACCTAATAGATGATGCCTTATATCACTATGCTTTTTCTCTTCGATTTGATCAACAAAATCCATCAGTGCTTAACAATCTTGGAGTCTGCTTAGCCAAGAAAGGGATGCTTCAAAAGGCAGTGTTGGTTTTCGAAGAAGCTCTGCGCATTGACCCAAATAACCAAGATGCTCACAATAACTTAGGACTCTGCCTCTCTAAATTGGATCAACCATAAAAAGCAAAGTATCACTGGGAGAAGGTTGCTAAAATCAGATAAAAATAATAGCGTTGATATTCATAATTAAAGAGATCAAAAGAACTAATACAAACGCAAGAAATAAGTTTACATGCCCCTCACCTTAACCCTCTCCCGCAAGGGGAGAGGGGACTTCATAAATTTCCCCCTCCCTTGATGGGAGGGGGTAAGGGGGAGGGTGATAATGTCAATTTATTCTATTCGTTTGCTATAGATAAAGATAATAGCATGGTTCTTGATAATTGAAGAGATCAAAAGAACTAAATTGCATTTATTGAGATGAATATAACCTTTCTAATCTTGCTCGTACTGATAGGCTTAGCCTTAGGAAGCTTTCTGAATGTCTGCATCTATCGAATTCCACTGAAAAAGTCCATTCTTTTTCCCAGCTCCTTCTGCCCTAATTGCGGAGCGAAAATACGGGCTTGGGATAATATTCCTTTATTAAGTTTTATTTTGTTAAAGGGAAAATGTCGAAAATGCAAAAATGAAATTTCACTGCAATATCCTTTAGTGGAGTTTATAGCCTCCGCTTTAATTGTCGTCACGTATTGGCGGTTCGGCTGGGGCTGGGAATTTGTGGCTTCCAGCATTTTAGGTCTTTTGTTAATAGTCGTTTTCTTCATCGATTTGAAACATAGAATCATACCGGATGTGATTACTTTGCCGGGCATAGCTTTAGGTTTTTTCTTCTCCTTTTTTGTAAAATCCCCCACAGTGCCGAATTCTTTAATAGGGATTTTAGTAGGAGGAGTTTTGTTTTATCTTTCAGCTGTCTTGGGGGAAGTTCTTTTCAAAAAGGAGAGCATGGGAGGGGGGGACATAAAATTAGCCATGATGTTGGGGGCATTTTTAGGGTGGCAGAAGATACTTTTGGTATTTTTGCTCTCGGCGGTTTTGGGGGCGACGGTTGGTGGATTAGCTCTCCTTTTATCTAAAGAAGTAAAGAAGACTAAAATGATTCCCTTCGGTCCCTTCTTAGCTTTAGGATCCATTTTAGCCATATTCATAGGGGATGCCCTGATTTCCGCATATATTAAAGCCTTTTTTCTAAAATAAGAGAACAGATCGAAAGTATTTGAACTAATCTTCCACCATAAACTAACATATCTGACTTTTTGATAAAAGACCGAACCTTGTCCCTTCATCTGGCTTTCTTTATTTTCATTAACGAAAAGCCCAGAATAAAATGTAGAGGAAACCTTTAGGTTTCCATAGAAATGGAAGGCTAAAGCCTTCCGCTACTTTACCCTACAAAGTTAACCACCGCTATTTTTCTGCCGATTCGTATGAATGTATACGCATTATTCTAACTTGAGGGGGAAAACTCGACAAAGACCCGTCTGGGAAGTTCACATTTTTCATAACCTAAAGGAGGATCAAAATTGAAGGTTAAAGAATTCTTTAATTTCAGTTATGAATCCCATATTCGTCTCTCCTTGATATTTTTGATCCTATTTTTGATTCTGCTTAACTTCGGAACGGTCTTCCTTTTTCATCGAACTCAAGAAGTCCTAAAAAAAGAGATGGAGGAAGAACTATACTCTGCGGCTCTGTGTGCTAAAATGGTTTGGGAAAAGACTCCTCAGACTGATCTAAAAAAAAATCTAATGGAGTGCGTTTTCAAACTAAATCTTAATCGGATAATTTTTCTTGCTCCCAACGGGGAACCATTGATTTCTTCCACAGATATTCTTTCAGAGGAAGATGCCCATGTTTTTGGAGAGATGAAACCTGAGGAAATCAGTAAGATAAAAACTAATCTAAATAAAGGACAAACCGAAGAATTCTTTTCAAACTTTTATTCGGATGGCAATGGTAACATCTTTCGCTCCTTTTATCTTCCCATAGAAAGCCAAAGCAGCTCGAAGAATTCTGAGGATGGGAAAAAAATCTGGGTAATGGTGGAAAAAGAATTTTCAGCTTTTGCTACCATCGAAAAACTCTCAAAGCTTAATACTTTAGCCAGAACCGTGGGATTTTTAATCACCGCCCTGATTACCCTATTCCTGATAAGAAGCGTTCTAAGACCTTATAGATTGATGATGAAAAAAGCCCAAGAAGAGAAAATAACTTCGGGTTTGGAAAAAAAGAGCCAAGAGGAAAGCGTAGATTCCGCAGTAAAAATCTTTGAGCAAGTTATCGCAGAATTGAAGAAAAACGAAGCCGCCTTACAGAGACTTTATGCGGAGACAAACCAAAAAGCAAAAAACTTGGAAAGCTACAATGAATATATTTTGAGAAGCATAGAAAGCGGCATGATCATCTGCGACACCGAAGGAAAGATCACTCGTTTCAACCAATCCGCACAGAAGATTCTGGATGTCTCTGAAAGCCGGGCTGTAGGAAAACATTACAAGACACTCTTTAGGGAAAAACCCATCTTGTGTTCCTTAATCGAGATGGCGCTTTCGGAAAAGAGGGTTTGTTCTATCCCGGAAATGGAGATATCAAAAAATAATGGTGAGAATATGTGGGTGGGAATAAGCACCTCGGTGGTCAAAGACGAACAAAACAAAATGCTGGGAGTGGCGGTTCTTTTGACCGATCTGACTGAAATAAAAAGACTTCAAAACGAGATCGCCTTCAAAGAGAAAATGGCGGCTTTAGGCGAGATGTCCTCGGGATTGGCACATGAGCTTAGAAACTCCATGGGGACAATTTTGGGCTTCGGCAAATTGCTCAAAAAGAAAGGGGGCGATAAAACATCCACGGATCAGATAGTAACCAGCATACTCAATGAGGCCATGTTCATGGAGTCCATGCTCCAGCGATTTTTGACTTTTGCCAAGCCTTTTGATCTGAAGATGGAAAAGGTAAACTTGGAAAACGTAGTGGAGAGATGTATAGAGTCACTGGAAGAAAACCTGAAGAAAAACAAAATACAATTTGAACTGAAATCCGAGCCTAATCTGCCAACTATATTGGGGGATAGACTTCTTTTGAAGCAGTCTTTCCAAAATCTAATCCAAAACTCCATCGAGGCCATGCCCCAGGGCGGGAAGCTTTCCGTCGATTTGAGGGGAACAAAGACTTACCCCGGAGAAAGGTTCATAAAAGTTGAGATTTCCGACACCGGATGTGGCATAGAAGAAAAATACCAAAAAAAGATCTTCAACCCGTTTTTTACCTCCAAAGAGAAAGGAACTGGCTTGGGTTTGAGCTTGGTAAAAAAAATAATCAGCCTGCACCATGGAGAAATCGAATTTGAGAGCCAGGTAAATAAAGGAACTATCTTTAAGATTTATCTGCCATTAAAATCCAAACCCTCCTTCACCAAAGTAGAGATGGAAGAAAAATTCGTATGAGTGCATATGCAACGGATTTGAGTGAATTGGTCTATTCTTGATCGGCTTCGATTCAATGAGAATGAAACTCCCGCCTTTATTCTTAGATGCGTTTCAAATTCCATCAATATTTAAATTCAGGTCAGGATCATTTTCTCTTTATTCGTCACCGCCGAGAGAATTTTATTCCCCCTCCTTGACATAATAATACACTAATAGCGAGTTGTCCCACCAAAGGCGCCATAAGATGTCCGTTACCCATAGCAGAGGTATTGGGTTTGAGTTTATTGCTTTTTCGAACAATCCTGGGCTTTCTGCCAAGTTTCTTTGGCTTTATCTCCTATCCCTTTCTTAGCATATACAGCCGCTAATTTGACCAAAATCTCACAATTTGTGCTGTCCTTTTGGGCCAGCAATTCTAAGGACCCTAAAGCCTGATCCAGCTTCTCCTGGTCCAGATAAACCTGAGCCAGAAGTAACTGGGCATCGATATCTAAGCTGTCAAGCTCCATCGTTTTTCGCAACCTGTCCTCAGCTTGGGTAAACAATTCGCCTCTTTTTTTCTCCAATTCCTCTTTTCTGACTTTAGATTTTTCATCTGTTTTATATACACCAGTGGCATCTTTCAAAGAGTCCAGGGCCCAGTTGACCTCCTGTATTTGTTGAACATAGATCCATCCCATGTTGAAATAGGCATCCTTAAAAGAGGAATCTACATCTATCATTTTCTGGCAGAACAAAAGTGCCTTATCTAAATCCTTTTTAAGAACATAGATAGAAACAATGTTGTTCAGCGCACCGGCATCCGTAGGATCTTTTTTAATAATCTTAAAATAAACCTCTAAAGCCTCCTCAGTCTTTCCAGTATTATGCAAGGCGACCGCATAAAGTCTCAAAAGATCCAAGGTATCCGGAGCTAATTTGAGACCCTCCTTAAGGTAAGAAATCGCCTTGTCATTCTCTCCCTTTAAGCTGTAAATCCGCCCGACATTCATGAAACCTCTATAATCCTGGGGATCAAGTATGGTGCAGATTGTAAATTTTTCTATGGCCGTGTCTGGTTTTTGTTCATTAAAAGCCTTAGCGCCTTGGTTAAAAACTTGAAGCCATTTTTCCGCTCTCATCTTTTGGATTTCTTCCTGGAATTTTGGTTGGATTTTTAGACTTTCGGCTTGGGCGAAGTGCTGCCCCATCTCCTTGGGACTGTTCTTCTGATAATAAGCTTTGCCCAACAAGAAATGTAATTCAGCATCATTGGGATAAAATGAAATCGCTTCATTCAAGATCACAATGGCGCTATCATACATTGGGTTTGCACCCGTAAGATCGATCTTGGCTGTGGTCTTGTAGGCGCCGAGTGGCAATCTTGGCTTTTCAGATTTTTGTCCCAAAGCCCATTGCCAAAAGAAGCAAACTAAAACTGCTCCCCAAAAGACTTTTGTGAATTTCATCCCTCTGCTCCTTTCTTTTAAGGTTAAAGGTTTTAGGTGTAAAAGAGTCTGTTGCTTAAGTCTGTTTATCGTTTATCCGAATTTGGATCCATAAGGATCGGTTTGGGTTTCGGCTACGTATCGGTTTCGGAGTCGGTTTCGTCCTTGGTCTTAACACGATAAACGACAACGATTTCACGATAAACGATACGCAACCACAACCGAAACCTTTTTAACGAAACCCGCAAGAGACATACTTGGGCAACAATCCCAAAATTTCTACTTTCAACTTTCAGATACTACTCGGAACAGCTTTTAAAATCTCCGACAAAAATTTATCTTCCGGCAACGACCCTTCGATGGAAGTTTGTTCATTGATGATAGTTTTGGGCACGCCCAAAACCCCATATTTATTGACCAAATGAGGAAATTCCATGGCCTCAATCACATCTGCACTCAGGAAATCGCTTTCCAGGGCAAACTTGTGTGCCAAGCTGGCCGCTCGGGCACAGTATGGACAGGTGGGGGTGGTGAATACCTGAAGATGAATTTTCTGATTAAGTTTTTTTAGTTGCTCTTTGGTCTTTGGCGAAAGTCCCGACTCTCTTTTAGATACATCGACTATATCCTGCAAGAGGGCGGCAAACTCGTATCCGGTAATCATGCCATAATATCCGACTCCATAATCCTTATCCCCTTCTATCACCGAGGCGGGAATCTTATCCACCCCATATTGGCTCACTTTTTCTTTATCCAGTTGGAAATTGTAAACCTCCAAAGAGACTTTGTCAGAAAGCTCAGATACTTCTTTCAATAGCAGGCGGGTCTCCCGACAAAACTGGCACTCCAGCTCCTGAGTGAAATTTATGAGTTTCACGGGATTCTTTAAATTCTTAAAAAGCTCAGTGACCAGCCTTTTTTCTTTCTCTTCTAACACTCTCACCTCCTTCAAAGGCGGCATTTGAGTCTGGATAGTTGTTTTCGTAGTTGGGGTTGAAGGTTGCCCAATAAATTGAGCAACTACTCCAAAAAGTAGAAAAATTTATCACCACCAGGACCAAACCTCAACTCTGAGATAACTTACGATTCTTCTGGTCAAAAGATTGAGGATGTTTCTTTTTCCGCAATAAATTTTGGCATATCCAGACATGCCCGGCTTCAAAAGGTGATTTTCGTTTTCTATCTTACAAGTCACTCGAAAGACGTTTTTTGCCTGATCCTTTTCTGCTTTTTGAGATATTTTAAAAACCTTTCCCCAAAAGGATAAAAAGGGATAGCTTTTGACTTTCAGTTTGACATTTTGTCCCTCCTTTAAAACATCCCAGTCCTTCTCCGATATTTTCATCAGAACCCAGATGCTGTCGAGATTGGCTATGCTTAATCCAAGGGAGCCAAAAGATGGAGAAGAATTCTTTTCGGAGCTTAAAGAAGTTACCACGCCAAAGATGGGACTTTTTATCTGAGAAGCTGATACCTGAGCTTCTAAGAAATTGGCTTTGGCTTCCGATTCTTTTATCTGGGCCCCAGCCATCTCAAGCTCCTCTGGTCTGGTTCCATTCTTTAATATCTTAAGCTCACTTTTCGCTATTTCCAGCTCTTTGGACAATATCGAATGTTCGGTTTCGGCTTTTTCAAGCTCTTGATTGCTGATGAGATTCTTTACGTGCAAATCCGAAAGCCTTTTCAATTCCTTTTCCTTTAGCTCCAACTCGGTTTGGGTTTGAGCCACCTTATCTTTTGCTTGTTGGATGGACTCCTCTCTCGGTCCTTTTTTCAGCAATGCATAATATTCCCGAGCTTTCTTTAGAGCCGCTCTGGTCTGTTCCAAATCAGAAAGATACGAGGCAGAGGAGAGTTCGGCTACGATCATTCCTTTTTCTATCCTCTCATTTTCCTTCACCTTAGCAACCAAATTTATTGCCGCATAGTCGTTGGAAAACAATTTCAAAAGATTGATCGACTTTCTCTCCTCGCTTCCTCCCTGGAAAAGCTCCTCGGTTACGGTCCCATCTGGAGAGCTTCTGAGAGTATAAGATTCCAAAGCACAAATCTCACAGAGACTGCTCACCTTCAGCTCCATTTTAACCAGGAATAAGAAAAGAAACAAAACTATGATTATGGCTGAATAGATTATGATCTTTTTCGGTTTCATGAAATCTTCTTTCTTTGCCCAAATAAATCCATATAAACCTGTCAAGACCTTTTTGCCAGGTTCTTTTAAAATAAGAAAAACCAAAAACAAAAACAAGACAAATCCAAAACCCCCCAGATGTGAAACTAAGAAACTTTCGACCTTTATAAAAATGAAAAACAGAAGGAGTGCAGAATAAAGCAAAGACAAGGTCCCATACCAGATATAGATTTTTTTATCCCTGGGGGAGGCTTCAACTCCTGCCGTATGATCCTTTAAAAATCTTCTTTTGAGAGAGGAAGATAAAAAGTCAAAAGCTTTCTTTCGTAGATTGGGTATCTCCCGATAATCGCTCAAAAGATAATATCCATCCAGCTTGATTAAGGGATTAAAGTTTAAAAGGACAGTCACTCCAGAGGTGAGCATCACCACAAACAAAAAGCTAGAAAGTCCCGTGTCCAAAGCGGTGATCCGCCACAAAAGGG
>JALHUP010000400.1 GCA_022866585.1 Candidatus Zixiibacteriota bacterium
GCAGTTGGACCCAATTCCTCTCTTCTTAAATCATCTATCAGCTGCCAAAAGGTTTTCTCAGCCTCCGAGGTTTTAACGACTTTCTGTTTGAGCTGGATAGCTTTTAAGGCATCCCGGATTTTCGGCTCACAGGAGTTCTCTTCTAATCTTTTAATGCTCTTGTCGATTAATAATTCCAAGAGCTTCAAATCCTTAGGCTCTTCCCTTGGACAAGGCTCAGGGTCTACGACTTTTTTGTTCATAATAAGGTTAGAGTATGTTTACCATAAGCGATCCGACTAAACTGGTCATTGGGTGACCTCATATCTGGTCTCCCATAAACAGGCACCCTATCTCTTTCACCATCAAAGTTCGAGTGATTTTGATATCCCGCCTTTGGCGAGGGAAAATCTCTTTATTTCAAGGAGTTGAGACCCTTCACTTCGTTCCCTTCGGCTTTGCTCAGGGACGGTGAGCAAAGGCGAACCGTCAGGGTGACACAAAAAAGCATTTTTTCGACAGACTCAGGGGTTGTGACACCTCATGGAACGGGTTCGATCCTTCGACAGGCTCAGGATGGTGAGCTTGTCGAACCATGAATCGAACCCCTACAATTGCTGATAGCAAAGTTATGGTGTTTTGCTTTTTGTGGTAAGAAAAACTAAAGGTTGGGTGTCAGAACGGGGTTCTGACACCTCATAGAAAGGTCAGAAGCCGAAGCAATATAGATGGCCGTCTTCGGAGGCGATGTAGATTTTTCCGTCATAATAAGCGGGCGAAGAGGAAATCATTCCTTTAGTCTGATAATTCCAAAGAAGTTTGCCTGAGAATCTGTCCAGGACGTAAAAATTGCCATCATAGGAGCCGAAGAAAAGCTTGTCGCCTACGGCTATAGGTGAGGAATGGACTGCCCCTCCGGTTTCGAACTTCCATCGAAGCTGACCTGTTGCTAAATCCACTGCATACATAAAATAATCATTCGATCCGATGTAGACCAAGCTCTCTGTCACCGCAGGGGAGGAATATATGTCTCCATCAGTTTTAAATTTCCAAATAAGTGAGCCATCCTCGATCTTCAAAGCGTAAAGATAACCATCCACAGAACCAAAAAAGACCTTGTCGTCCCCGCCGTTGGTCTTCGACCCTGAGGGCTCAGACCGAAGGGCGGGATTTTCAACTTTTATAGCAGGGGAGGAGTATATGCTCCCATCAGCTTTAAACTTCCATTTCACCTCGCCATTATCTTTGTCCAAAGCATATAAATTATCATCCCCTGATCCGAAACAGAGTATCTTGCCATCGATGGCAGGTGTAGACAAAACAGCATCCTCGGTTTTGAATTCCCAAATTTTTTCTCCGCTGGCTCGATTAAAAGCCCAGAGGATGCCTGAGTTTGAGCCGATGAAGATTTTGTCCTGGTCTATTTGGGGTGAAGAAGAAATATCTCCCAATTTCTTTTTCCACAAAAGATCACCGGTTAAAAGATTCAAAGCCAAGAAGGTTTCATCTCCTTTGTCGCAAGCAAAATAAAGAATGGTATCTCTTACACCGGGAGAGGAGGATATGGAGGCGGAAGTCTTGCGGTTTCCTAAATTCTTTCCGGAGAGGGCATCCAC
>JALHUP010000401.1 GCA_022866585.1 Candidatus Zixiibacteriota bacterium
ATTAGATCAACTGTGGATGGTGGAGTGAAATATTGTCCCATCTCATGTTTCTCAGTTCCGGGGATCAAATCTTCGTAAACCTGCCCCAAAATCTCATAATTGATCCCTCTGAAATCATAATTATCAAAATCTTCTATAAACCTGACTATCGACTCCAAACAATTATCGGGCACTCTCAAGTCATCGAAGATATCTATCTTATATATGGTGTCGTAATTGATTTTGAGGACATCCTGGAAGTGTTTTTTTAAGATTTGATTTAGGTCTAGACCGTGTTGGATCCTTTCGGTCTGAATGGGAACCAGCTCTTTGTGCTCAGTAGAAAGAACATTATAGAATAAAATCTTATTGGTTAAAACATACGCGGCAATACGAGCAATCCTCTCATATATCAAATGATTTGTTTCTTCCGCTTTTGTTTTTAAATCTGGATGCCAGCTTTGAGACCAGATCCATTTTTTTAATCTTAGATAATAGTCTTTGTCCTCTATACATTTCTGCTTCAGTGCCACGGTAAAGATACGGGAGTGAATATCTACATTCGATGCCAGCTTTCTTATGAAGAATTGGTCCATTGGGAGACCAACAAATACTCTCTTTCGTTTGAATATGTCTTGATTTAATGCTTCAAGGAACTCTCCAAGAAATTTCTTGATCTTATCCCAATTTTCTTTTCTGTCAACTTCACTTATATCTTTTACCAAGATTATGTTCTTATACCACTCTTTATGTCTATCATATAATGGGACACCTGCGCGGAAAGTTTCCCAGAGGATAAAGTCCCTCATATTCCAGGTGGCAAAGTATTTCGTCCCTAACTCATAAGCTTTCTTGCAAGCTATATCTACCAATCGCGTATTAGATGCATCCCAGCTCGGATTTTTTATCTCAAAAAGAAGAGATGCCTCTCCGGTGGCTTTGTTTTTCCAGATAACCCCATCTGGAAACTTGGTGGTCTCATCCGCCATCTTCAGGCTGGTGCCCATGCGGGCTTCTTCAAAACCTAAGCCCTTCTCCCTGATGATTTGATTCATCAGCCCTACGACTTTGGCATTGAATTCTGGTTCGGTGAGTGGCATATCAAACCTTATTAGATTTCTCGTTATATAATTTGATAAATATGAAAATACAAGGGTATTATCTGATTTCTTGAAGTTTTAAGGAAAAACCGCACCCCGCCAAAGGCGGGGTGCACTCCAATTATTATCTAGAATAACATCATAATTGTCCGCAACACTTCTTTTCCAAGACAAATTTTCCGGCGTTTGATTCTATGCGGGTGGGGTATTTGCCGGAAAAACAAGCTACGCAGAAATTTCTTCCGCCCAGAGAGTGCATGGAAAGCATACCATCTATGGAGAGATAACCCAGGCTGTTTACCTCCAGATATTTTCTGATCTGATCCACTGATTTAGAAGAAGCGACCAGCTCTTCTTTCGTGGGCATATCAATGCCATAAAAGCAAGGAGAGATTATGGGTGGTGAGCTAACCCGGAAATGAACTTCCTTTGCACCGGCATTTCTTAGCATCTTGATAAGCTTTCTGCTGGTGGTTCCTCTTACTATGGAATCGTCTACGATCACCACCCTTTTGTCCTTTAAAACTCCACGAACCGGGTTGAATTTTATGCGAGCGTCCAGATCCCTTATGGTCTGTTCCGGCTCGATGAAGGTTCTCCCGATGTAATGGTTACGGATCAAACCCACCTCATATTTTATTCCCGACTCCTCGGAATAGCCTAAGGTGGCGGTGTTGGATGAGTCCGGAACTGAAATCACAATGTCTGCATCACAAGGTTTTTCTTTAGCCAACTGTCTTCCCAGTCCTCTCCTGATTTTATCCACATTCTCTCCATAGATGATGGAGTCGGGACGAGCGAAATAGATAAATTCAAAAATACAAAAGGCGTGCTGGACTGACTTGAAGGGAAAGTAAGACTTTATCCCTTTTTGGCTGATCACCGCAATTTCGCCCGGCTGGACGTCCCTTTCGTATTTCGCTCCGATGATGTCGAAGGCACAGGTTTCCGAAGCCACCACCCAGGCGTTTTTGAGCCGACCCAAAGCCAGGGGGCGAAATCCGTATGGATCTCTGGCGGCAACCAGCGAATCCATGGTGTTAAAGACTAAGGAAAATGCGCCTTTTACCTTAAGAAGAGCATTCTCTATCATCTGCTCAACTTTATCTTTTTTGGAACGAGCGATCAAATGAAGAATTATTTCGCTGTCGCTGGTGGTCTGAAATATGGAGCCCTCCTTTTCCATAGCCACCCGCAAGCTATAAGAATTAGTCAGGTTACCATTGTGTGCAACCGCTAAATTCCCTTTTTTATAGGTTATAAGCAAAGGTTGAACGTTGACCGAAGAAGATACGCCCGTGGTAGAATAGCGATTATGTCCAATAGCCAAATCCCCCCTGAGTTTGCTCAAAATCTCCTTATGGGAGAAAACCTCATTTACCTCCCCCAGACCCTTGTGTTGATATATTCTTTCTCCGTTGGAGGAAACAATCCCGGCTCCCTCTTGACCTCTATGTTGCAAAGCGTAAAGCCCCAGATAGGTCAGCTCTGCCGCCTTTTTGGCTCCATAGATTCCAAAGACCCCACATTCCTCATGTATCAAATTTTCTATCATCTCGCACCCTTCCTGAACCTATTCGTATACGAGTG